>JAAZBQ010000613.1 GCA_012513725.1 Chloroflexota bacterium | reverse complement strand
TGTCCAGTACAGAGCCCAGCCGCTCCTGGAAGGTCAACGTGGCCAGGGCGGGCGTGTAGGCGGAGAGGGGCTTACCGACGTCCGCATCGTAAAAGAAGGCGGCGTCGGCATAGCGGGCGCGGAGCACCTCCTCGTTGCCGTGGCGCACGGCGTCTGCGTCCAGGTTGGCGCCGTTCGCGACGGCGACAAAGTAGGGCAACAACCGCCCGTCGCGCAGCACCGGCAGGTAGCGCTGGTGCTTGCGCATCACGGCCAGTAGCACCATATCCGGGAGGCGCAGGTACTCTTCGGAAAAGGCCCCGCGGATGAGCAGCGGTTGCTCCACCAGGTTGGCGACCTCGCGGAGGAGGTCGGCGTCCTCGGCGATCTCGCCCTCCACCTCCGCCGCCAGACGCCCAGCCTCCCGCCGGATCACCTCTTCCCGGTCGGCGCCGTCCAGCATCACGCCGGCGTCCGCGAGCGCTGCGGCATAGTCCTCCGCCCGGGAGACGGCCACCGCGGGCGAGCCCAGCGAGCGGTTGCCCCGGGAGACGCGCCCGCTGCGCACGCCGGCGTATTCCAGGGGCACCACGACGTCATCCAAGAGCGCCACGTACCAGCGCAGCGGGCGCGAAAAGGCCGCGCCGCTCGCGTTCCAGCGCATGGCCCGGGCAAAGGAGAGCGCCCCGATGACGCTCGGAAGGCGCTCGGCCAGTACCTCCGACGCCGGCCGGCCGACCTCCACCCGCTCGGCCACCACATAGTCCTTGCCGTCAAAGGAGCGGATCTCCAGATCCTCGGGGGTCAGCCCCTGGCTGCGGGCAAAGCCCTGCGCCGCCCGGGTCGGCTGACCTTCCTGGTCGTAGGCGATGCTGGCCGCCGGCCCGCGGGCCACCCGCTGCTCGTCGCTCTGGCGCGCGGGCAGGCCCCGCACCAGCGCCACCAGGCGCCGAGGGGTGCCCAGCACCTGCAGCGTCTCGTAGGCCAGGCGCCCCTCGGCCAGCGCCTCGGCCAGCGCCTGCCGGAGCTGATCCAGCGCGGTGCCCAGGTCATCGACCGGGAGTTCCTCGCAGCCGACCTCCAGGAGGAGGGTGTGGGGCCCATCGCCCGCCGGCTGCACCGGCCGCGGCAGCGGCGCCGTGACCGGCTCCGCCGCGGGAGAGGGCACGGGCAAGAACGGATAGCCCAGTTCCTCGCGCTGCTCGACGTACAGCGCCGCCACCCGTCGCGCCAGATCGCGCATGCGCACGAAAAAGCGCGCCCGCTCGGTGACGCCCACTGCCCCGCGGGCATCCAGGACGTTGAACGCGTGGGAGCACTTGAGCACATAGTCGTGGGCCGGCATCACCAGCCCCCTCTCGATCGCGCGCCCGGCCTCGCCCTCATAGATCTCGAACAGCCGGAACAGGCTGTCGACGTCCGCCACCTGAAAGTTGTAGGTGCAGGCCTCGATCTCCCCCTGCAGGCGAATCTGCCCGTAGGTGAGGTCGCCACTCCAGTGGATTTCCGGGATCGACCGCACGCCTTGCAGGACCATGGCGATGCGCTCGAGGCCGTACGTCAGCTCCACCGCCACCGGGTTCAGTTCCATGCCGCCGGCCTGCTGAAAGTACGTGTACTGGCTGATTTCCTGACCGTCGAGCCACACTTCCCAGCCGAGCCCCCACGCGCCCAGCGCGGGCGACTCCCAGTTGTCCTCGACGAACCGCACGTCGTGGGCCGCCGTGTCGATGCCCAACGCCCGCAGGCTCTCCAGGTACAGCTCCTGGGGGTTGCCCGGATCCGGCTTGAGGATGACCTGGTACTGATAGTACTCCTGCCAGCGGTTGGGGTTCTCGCCGTAGCGCCCATCGGCCGGCCGCACGGAGGGCTCCAAGTAGGCCACGTTCCAGGGCTCGGGGCCCAGGACGCGCAGGGCGGTGGCCGGGTTCAGCGTGCCGGCGCCGACCTGGCCGTTGTAGGGATGCCACACCACGCAGCCGTGGTCGGCCCAGAACTCGTTCAGGCGCATGATGACGTGCTGGAAATCCATGTGACGTTCACCTCTGGGTGATGGGCGGCATGACACGGGCGTCGAAAGGCGCGGCGGAGATCAGCCGCGACCGGCGCTCAGTTCCTGTTTCAGCCGGCGGATGAGATGGGCGGAGTTCAGGTCGCGCTCCAGGGTGTACTCCAGGTACCCCATCAGGAGCGCCTCGAGTTCTGCGTGGGTGGCCGGGCTCACCCGCAGCCCGCGGATGATCTCCGGCTCGTGGCGGGCCAGGTAGCGCAGGACCTTTTGCGCGTTCACCGAGACGGCCCTCACGCCCTGGCGCCCCGCACCGCAGCGCGGACAGAGCAGCCCGCCCATCTCGTTCGAAAAGTAGTTCTCTTCCGCTTCGAGCCGGGTCTGGCACGACACGCACTCGAACAGCTCGGCCTGGTAGCCGGCGTATTCGAGAAGGCGCAACTCAAAGAGCCGCGCGCCGAGGACCAGGTCCTCCTCCTCGGAGAACCAACGGAGCGCCACCATGAGCAGATCGTACAGCGACGAGACGTCCTCGTCCTCGGGCGCCACGCGATCCACCACCTCGGCCACGTAGGAGGCATAGGAAAAGCGCTCCAGGTCCTTCCGCAGGCCCTCGAACTCCTCGATGCCCTCCGCCTGGGTGACAATATCGAGGTTGCGGCCCTGGGCCAGCATCAGCGACACCCGCGAAAAGAGGCCCAAATGGCCCGCCTTGTGGCTGGTAACGCGACGCACCCCCTTGGCCAGGGCGCTCACCTTTCCGGCAGGCGTCAGGATCGTCAGAATGCGGTCGGCCTCGGCATAGTCCAGCTCGCGCAGGATGATGCCCTCGCGCCGGAACACGCGCGGTCTCGGCATGAGGACCCTCCGTTCTAGCAGGCCGCCGCGTCCGTACGCGGCGGCGTCAGTCGTTCCATCGAAAGCCCGGGCAGGCCCCGCAACGGGCGCAGTCCGGCGCAGCGGCCTCGGCACTGAGGCCCAGGTGCTCCCGGCGCATGGCCACCAGGCGCCGGATTTCGTCGAGCGGCAGGATCTTGACCTGGCCCAGGGCCCGGGCGGCGGCCAGCACCACGGCGGTGTTCTCCACCTTTTCCATCTTGCCATAGGCGTCCATCGGGCTCTGCCCCACGGTCACCGCCCCGTGCCGGTCGAGCGCCAGGGCATCGTGGGTGCCGATCAGCGCCCGAATGACCTGCGGCCCCTGCTCCGACGTCGGCGTGGCGTACGCCGTGGTAGCGATGGTGCCCAGGTTCACCAGCGTCTCCGGGATCACGCAGGGCGCCAGCGACACGCCCGCCACCGTCAACGCGGTGGTCATCGGCGGGTGCGCGTGCACCACGGCGGCGACGTCCGGCCTCAGCCGGTACGCCTCCAGGTGCAGCCGCAACTCCGCCGAGGGCCGTGCGCCGTCGTGGGCCCCACCGGGCACCACCTGCCCCTGCAGGTCGGTGATCACCAGGTCCTCCTCCCGCAGGAGGCCCTTGGGCACGCCGGTCGGCGTGGTGAGCAGGTGCTCCTCACCAAGTCTGGTGGATACGTTGCCATCGGTCGCGGCAATCAGGCCGCGCTCGTGCATCAGCCGGCAGACGCGCACGATCTCGGTTCGCAGGGCTCGTTCATCCTGGTGCAGCGTTGTTTCTGATGGCACTGCTTTGTCGTGGGCCACGCAATGTCCTCCGGATGTCGCCCTCAGGCCGGGATGCCGGCCAGGATCTGCGGCCCCGCGCTGGCGCCGATGCGGTTGGCCCCCGCACGGATCATGCCCAGGGCCTGCTCATAGGTGCGCACGCCGCCGGCCGCCTTGACGCCGATCTCCAGCCCCACCGCGGCGCGCATCAGGCGCACATCGTGTTCGGTGGCCCCTCCCGGCCCAAAGCCGGTGGAGGTCTTGGCGAAATCGGCGCCCGCCTCGGCGATGAGCAGGCAGGCAATCGCCTTTTCCTCGTCCGTCAGGAGCGCGGCCTCGATGATCACCTTGCAGAGGGCCCCCTGCCCGTGGCAGCGATCCACTACGGCAGCGATGTCATCGCGCACCCGGGCATAGTCGCCCGCCTTGAGCGCCCCCACCGGCAGGACCATGTCGATCTCGCGGGCCCCATCGGCGATGGCGCGCTCGGCCTCGTAGGCCTTGACCGCGGAGACGTTGGCCCCCAGCGGAAAGCCCACCACCGAGCAGACGACGCTCTGGGCCCCTTCGAGCAGCCGAGCAGAGCGCGCCACGTAGCAGGGGTTCACGCACACGGAGGCAAAGCCGTACTCCCGGGCCTCAGCGCAGGCCTGCTCGATCATCTCCGGCGTGGCCTCGGGCTTGAGCACCGTATGGTCGATCATGGCGGCCAGTTGCTGGCGCGTGAGGCTGCCCGGCACGGCCTCGGCGGCTGCCTGCCCCAGGCCCGCCAGCAACCGCCCGGCCTCGCTCCGCAGCGTTCCGGCCCACTCGTGCTCTGTGCTGCTCATCTCACCTCCCGGTTCGGCAGGGTCGCCACCCGCCCGACGTGCGACTCATTATTATACTCTCGTTGCCACGCGGCGGGGAACTTCCCCGCCACGCGTTATCTGGCGTCGTCCAGATCCTGGGCGGAAAAGGAGAGGGGCAGGAGTTCGGCCAACGACGTCAGCCAGGCGTTCCCGGCAGTGTCGGCAATGAGCACCGGCAGTTCGCGGGCGAACTCGCCCATCACCTGGCGACAGCTCCCACAGGGGGAGGAGCCCGTCTCGGTCACCAACGCCAGCGCGGCAAGGTCTTGGTGCCCCTCCGACACCGCCTTCCAGATGGCCACCCGCTCGGCGCAGGCCGTCAGGCCATAGGCGGCGTTCTCGATGTTGGCGCCCGAGAAGATGCGCCCATCCCCCGTGCGCACCGCGGCGCCCACGGCAAAACGCGAGTATGGTACGTACGCGGCGGCGCGCGCCGCCGTGGCCGCCGCGAGCAACTCTTGCCAGTCGGCGCTCAGTGTATCTACCCGCACCCGTTCCGCCATCTTACTCCTCTCCGCCCTGCCCCGACTCCTGGAGCGTGCGCTTGGGCCGCGCCGGGACGCCATAGGCCAGGGTGTTATCCGGCACGTCGTGGGTGACCACCGAGCCGGCCCCCGTCTTGGCATGGGCGCCCACCCGCACGGGCGCCACCAGCAGCGTGCCGCTGCCGATAAAGGCCCCCGCGCCCACCTCGGTGCGATGCTTGCGCACGCCGTCATAGTTGCAGGTGATCGACCCGGCGCCGACGTTCACATCGGGCCCCAACTCGGCATCGCCGACGTAGGAAAAGTGCCCCATCTTGGTGCCCGGGGCCAGGTAGGCGTTCTTGACCTCGCCAAAGTTGCCCATGTGCACGCCCTCGCCCAGGTGGGCCCCGGGGCGCAGGTGAGCAAAGGGTCCGATTTCCACCCCGTCGTCGACGGTGGCGCCCTCGAGCACCGAGGCCACGATCGTGCAGCGATCACCGATCTTGGTGTCGCGGACGATGGTGTTGGGGCCCACCGCGCAGTCCGCCCCGATCACCGTCTCGCCGAGGAGGTGGGTGTTGGGGTGGATGACGGTATCCCGGCCGACCGACACGGCGGGGTCGATGTAGGTGGTGGCGGGGTCCACAATGGTGACGCCGTCCAGCATCAGCCCCTCGGCCACGCGCGCCCGGAGGATGTGCTCGCTACGCGCCAGGTGCACGCGGGTGTTGATGCCCTGGACTTCGGCCACGTCGGTGATGGTGACCGTCTCGATGGCCTGGGTGCCCGCCACGGCGAGCTCGGCGACATCGGTGAGATAGTACTCGTTCTTGGGCGGAGTGGGGCGGATCAGGGGCAGGTGGCGCCACAGCCAGGCAGCGTCAAAGCAATAGACCCCGCAGTTCAGCTCGGTAAGCGCCAGGATCTCTGGCGTGGCCGCCGCCTCCTCCACGATGGCGCGGACGCGTCCCTCCCCATCGCGCACCACCGGGCCAAAACCCATGGAGTCCTGAGAATCGACCGTCAGCATGGTGATGGCGGGGCGCCGCGTGCGGTGGGTTTCCACCATGCGCTGGAGGGTCTCCGGGCGCAGGGTGGGCATGTCGCCGTACAGGACGAGGACGGTATCCGCGCGGCCCTCCAGCGCCTCCTTGGCCTGGAGCACGGCATGGCCGGTGCCGAGCTGCTCGGCCTGGGTGACGTACAGCACCTCGTCTCCCAGCGTCTCACGCACTCGCTCGGCGCCGTGTCCGACGACCAGCGCCACCGGATCCGCGCCGAGGGCCCGGGCGTTGGCCACCGACCACGTCACCATCGGCCGGCCACAGACCGCGTGCAGCACCTTGGGCAGCGCGGATTTCATGCGGGTGCCCTGCCCCGCGGCGAGGATGATGCTGGCCAACGAGCCCATAGAGTCCCTCCCATAAGAAGAGGCCAAGTCCGCTCTCGCGGAAACGAGAGGATGACTTGGCCTATCACAGCGCAACGTCCGCATCGGCTGTACCCGCAACCCGCTACAGCTGGGGCGGAAGGATTCGAACCTCCGAATGGCGGCTCCAAAGGCCGCTGCCTTACCGCTTGGCGACGCCCCAATTCCCCTGGATTATAGTGCAGAGTCTGACGTGAGCCAAACGCCAGCCGGCCCCCCACATTGCCTGGGTTGGCTCAACGAGCACCATGCGCGACAGCCCCCGGGACCAGAAACGACAAACGGCCTATCGGCAACCGATAGGCCGTCACGCGTATGCATTCGTAATTGGAAAACAGGTTCCCTTGGCAGCGACCTACTCTTCCGCCCCGTCACCGGGAAAGTACCATCGGCGCTGGAGGGCTTAACTGCCGGGTTCGGGATGGGACCGGGTGTACCCCCTCCGCCATGACC
>JAAZBQ010000612.1 GCA_012513725.1 Chloroflexota bacterium | reverse complement strand
GCGCTGGACGCCCGGGGCCCCGCAGAGACCCTGGAGCGGGCCAACCGCGTCCTGGTCGGCGACAACCGCTCGGGGATGTTTGTCACCCTGTTCTACGCCGTGCTAGACCCGCAGACCGGCGCGCTGTGCTATGCCCGCGCCGGCCACAATCCGCCGCTGTGGGTGCGCGGCGCCCAGCGGCAGGTGCAACCCCTCTGTCCCCCGGGGGTGATCCTGGGCGTCACCGAGGACGTGGGTATCGTGGAGGAGTCCATCACCCTGGCCCCACGAGACGCCCTGGTGATGTACACCGACGGAGTGACCGACGCGGTGGACGACGGCGACCGGGAGTTCGGCGAGGAGCGCCTGGAAGCCCTGCTAATGGACCGCTGCGGCGCCCCGGCCGAGGATCTGGTGGCGGATATCCACCGGGCGGTGGACGAGTTCGTCGGCGACCGCGAGCAGTTTGATGATTTCACGTTGCTGGTGGTGACGCGGGAGTAGCGAGCGCTACTCCTCCGGTCCCACTGCTGGCTTGGCCGCCACGCACACGTATCCCAGGGCAAAGATGCGCCGGCGGTCCAGGCGCGCGTCCAGCCAGTGGATGGGCCGCACGACGAGCCACTTGTTCAGCCAGTACGCCAGCCCCCGCAAGAGCGGCACGTGCCACACCGAGCAGAGGAGCACCGTCGACACCTGGTGCCCGAGGAAGGCAAAGAGCCCTCCCGCCGCCCCGATGGAGATCTCCTCCAACCCCGCGCTTTCCAGGAGCGAACGCAGCCCGTACTGCGTGTAGCGGAAATAGTCGTGCGGCTCCTCGTGCAGGCGGCTGAGGTGCGGCACCGTCAGGATCAGCCTCCCCCCCGGCCGCAGGATACGGGCCAACTCCCCGATAGCCCGAAAGGGCTCGCGCACGTGCTCTAGCACCGAGAGGCACAGCACCGTGTCGTAGGCGTTATCCGCCACCATGTGCATGTCGTGGATGTCGCCCACATAGGTGAGCGCGTCCGTGCGGTGTTCGACGTCGAACGTGTCGTGCCGGTCCACCTGCCCGGCGAGTAGGGAGCGGTAGGGCACGTCCCCGGCCCCCACGTCCAGCAGCACACCCCGGGCGTGCTCGGCAAGGGCCGGGAGGAGCGCGCGATCGGTGGCGTAGACGGCGGGGGAAATATAGGTCCGCCGCCGGGGGTCCTGGATGGACTCGTTCAGCAGGCGCCGGTTGCGTTTGAACAGCTCGCTCAGCATGGGGCTCGGCTCCTGAAAAGCGAGGGACGCCGGCCGGGCCGGCGTCCCTGGGTGTCTCGAGTAAAGCGCGGGGAGACTAGCGGTTCACCCCGTTGTAGGTGAGGAACGAGTCGCCCACGTTCGGTGCCCAGTTGTCGGAGGGCTCGATGGTCTGCCAGTACGAACCGTTGGCAATGCCCACGATCGGCTGGTCGGCGGTCACCGTCACCGAGCCGTTAAAGCCCGTCTCGGAGATCACCTGCGGCGCGAACCAGGCCACCGACGCATTGGGGGCCAGCTGCTTCTGGCTCGTCACCGTGGTCTTACCGGGAGCCGACCAGACGGTGGTCACCGTGGTCGTGTCTGTGCCCACGTTCTGCACCTGGATACCGCCGGTGTAGCCGGTGGCACGGTTGGTCACCTGGGAGAAAAAGATGGTGTCCGTCTGCGCGCCATCGACAAAGGCGTTGTAGGTCACGCCGCGCCCCTCGTGGCCGGGGAAGGCGGCGCCCACGCGGTTGTCCTCGTTCACGGTCGCCACGATCGGCACATCGCCCGACGAGGTGATGATCGCCGCCCCGTCCACTCGGCCCAGCGCGGCCAGATCGGGGACGTTGGCCAGGTAGACGGCCTTGGCCGCACCGGGCTGCACGTCGGCCAGCACCTGCGTGTACGATTGGCCACCAAAGTAGTAGGTAATGGTGACGTCTGTGGCGGCGGTGCCCACGTTCTGCACCTTGATGCCGCTCTGGTAGTCATAGTAGTTGACCACCACGCGGGGAACGTACAGCCTGGTGCCGCCGGCGCTAAAGGCGTTGTAGGAGTGGAACTGCGACGTGTCCTTGTTCACGCCCTCGTTGTAAAAGTTCGCGATGCCCGCGATGGGCCGATCGCTGGTGACCACGGCGGAACCGCCCCAGTTGGTGGGCAGGCTCGCATAGTCACCCTGGCGGAAGATCCGGGTCGAAAACGCGCTGATGCTCTGCGTGTCCGACGCTGCCTCGTTGCCGTCCGTGTCGTTATAGTACCGCACGGTCACCGAAGCGGGCTCCGAGGAGGTGTTCTGCACGGCGATATACGAGTTCCAGGTGGGGGTCCGCATCACCTGGGTAAAATACAGCGTCGTCGCCGGATCCAGCACGCCCGAAGCCGTGCCCACGCGGTTCGGCTCCGCCTCGGTGCCCGGCGCGGCGACCTGGGTGTTCACGTTGGCCACCACGGGCACGTTGGACGAAACCACCGCGGAACCGACAAAGTTGTCGGGCAGACCGGCAATGCTCGGTACCCAGTAGCCCTTGGACCCGCCCGCCGGGATCGTGTCGGTGAACTCGTGGGCCAGCTGCCCGGCCGCTGCCTCGCCCTCCGCCCAGAAGAACTGCACGGTGACCTCGGCATCCTCCGTGGTCGACTGGTTCTGGATCATGATACCGCTGACCCAGGTGCCCGTCTGGGCGACCGCGGGCAACCCGGTGGCCAACAGGGCCGCCAGGGCCAGCACGGTGAGCGCGATGCTCAGTCTGCTGATCTTCATCGTATCCACCTCGTCTCTTAGACTGCTTGCCAACCTATGCCGGCGGCCCCGTGGGCCCCCGACCGCCGCCCGTGCCCACTGCACGGTCCGGCCCATACCTTGCACCCAGCATAAGGCCTCCGATGGGCCTGGGTCAATTGCCCGAATGGGCGAATCTGGGCCTGCGCCCCGTTCACGGCCCCCTACGAGCCCCATTGGGCCTCACAAAGCACGCCATCAGGGGGTACCCAAACGGGTGATTTACCCGTTATGGCGTCGCAGCGCCCCCCAGGCCCTCAACAGGCCGAAAGCGGCCAGTTCGCTGGCCACCAAGAGCAAGCGAGACAGCACCGCCGCCAGGGCGGCCACCCCGCCGGGCAGGCGGGACGCCAGGAGGTAGGCCATCAGCCCCTCGCGCACGCCGATCCCCCCGGGGACAAAGGGGGTCAGCAGGCTGACGATGAAAGACAGGGTCAGGGTGTGCAGCGCCAGGGGCCAGTCGGCCGGCGGCAGATCGACCAAGGCGCCCACGGTGAGGGCATACGCCGCGCCGAACACGCCCCAGGAGAGCGCCGCGACGCCCAGCGCGCCGTAAAAGGACCGGGATCCGAGCACCGCGCCCGCCCAGGCGGGGCGCCGCCACTCCACCCACCGCAGCGCCCCCCGCACGAGCGGCGCCGCCCCGAGGAGCAGAAGGGCCAGGACTCCGGCCCCCACCCCCCGTACCCAGACGGTCGGGCGCCCCAGCCAGGGCCACGTCACGTCGGCCGGCCATGAGGCCAGGGCCACGAACCCCGCCGTGCCCAGCAGCGCGCCGAGCTCCAGCAGCAAGGCCAGCCCCATCCGGCCGCCCCCGGGCGCCTGCTGCGCCGTGAGGTACCCCTTGCCCACCAGCTGCCAGGCATAGCCGGGCAGGTACTTGGCTAGGTTCGAGGTGGTCTGGATGGTCAGGCACTCCCCGAGGCCCAGCCGCACGCCAAGGCTCCTAAGCACCAGCTGCCAGAGCCAGCCCCCCAGCCCGACGCAGACGGTGGTCAACGCCAACGCACCGGCCAGCGGCACCCAGCGGATGGCCACCTCCCCGAGGGCCAGGTCGCGCACGCCGCCGTACAGGGTGCGCCCCACATAGTAGAGCGAGGCCACCATGAGGAGCGCCCCCAGGATCCGAGCGGCGGTGCGCAGTCCCGGCCGCGCCCGCCACCCGCCCACGGCGCGTCCTAGCGCCACGCCGCCGGCCGGCGGAGGGCAAAGGGCAACCGAGCGTTCAGCTCCGGGCGCGGCTCGGCCACCTCGCAGAGGTACAGGAACTGGCAGGAGAGGTTCCGCGGGGTGACGAGCCCCGACAGGAGGTAGAGGAGCTTGCGCGGGCGGCGCAGGTACCAGCGCCAATCGGCGAGGGAGCGCGGCCAGAGAAAGTTGTACGGGCGCACGCGCCGGGGCGCCAGCCCCATCATCGCCAGGAGGTCGCCCCACTCGCGGATGGTGGCAAAGCGCTCCAGATCCTGCTTGTGCGAGGGCCCCCGGCCCGTCCGCCACACGTGCCAGAGGATGTCGGCCAGATAGTAGGCGTTGGGCAGCACGATCGCCGCGCGGCCTCCGGGCCGCAGGACCCGGCGGATCTCCCGGGCGCCCTGCCAGGGGTCCTCATAGTGCTCCAGGCTCCCCAGGCAGGCCACGCAGTCGAACGAGGCGTCGTCGTAGGGCAGGCGCTCGCCGTTGGCCAGGAGCACCGCGGCCCCCGGCGCCGCCCGGCGGGACGCCTCCACCGCCTCGTGGGCGAAATCCACCCCGTGGGCCATAAGGCCGTGGCGCTGCGCCTCGGCCAGGAGCAGCCCCTGCCCGCAGGCCACGTCCAGGAGGCGGGCGCCGGGAGGCGCATCCAGGGCGCGGAGCACCCAACGATAGAACGCCGTCGCCTCGCGCAGGGCCCCCTGGGCAAACAGCACGTCATAGTGTTGGGCCCGTTCCTCTGTTCGCTCGGTCACCGGCATTCCCCCTCGGCCAACAGCGCGTCGTACAGGGCCAACGTCTGGCGGGCTGCCTCCACTGCGGAGAACTGCGCCGCGCGCGCCAGGCCGCGGGCGATGAGGCCCCGGCGAAAGGCGACGTCCTCCAGCGCCCGCCGGCAACCCGCGGCCAGGGCCACGGGGTCCTCGACGTCCTCGAGGACCAGCGCCCCATCCCCCACCACCTCGGGCAGCGCCCCCGCTGCCGAGGTGATCACCGGGGTCCCACAGGCCATCGCCTCCAGCGCCACGATGCCAAACCCTTCGTGGCGGGAGGGATAGACGACGAGTTCCGCCGCGCTGTACAGCGCCGGCACGTCCTCATCGGGCACGGCGCCCGGCAACAGCACCCGCTCGCGAACGGACGAGGCCGCGAGGTGCGCGTAAAAGGCCGCGTCGCGCCCCTTGGAGTACTGCCTCCCGGCCAACACCAGGTTCCCCGCATAGCCCTCGGCGCAGAGGGCCTCAAAAGCCATCAGCAGGGTCAGCAAATTCTTGCGCACCGACAGGCTGCCGACGTGCAGGATGTAGCGCCGCCCGGTGCGGTACGTATCCCGCACCCGTTCCCGCTCTGCCGCGTCGCGCGGCCAGAAGCGTGGGTCGTAGGCGGGATAGATGACGTGCACCCGCTCGGGATCCAGGCGGTAGATCGCCCGCAGGTCCTCGGCGGTCCGCTCGGAGATGGCGACCACCGCCTCGGCCCGCCGCAGGAGCCGGGGCTGCACGTGTCGCCAGTACGCGACGTCGGCCCGGGTGTAAAAGGCCGGGTGCAACACGGTGGTGAGGTCATAGATCGTCACCACCGTGGGTCCCGGAAGGCCCAGCGCGGTGAGGTTCTTCATGTGGTGGACGAGGTCCACGCCCCGCCGGCGCAGCGCCAGGGGCCAGGTCCCCTGCGCCCACAGCCGCGCCCCCCAGGGGTGCCGCATGGGGATCAGCACCTGTTCGACGTGGGGCCCCAGGACCTCGAGCTCCGGCTCCGGATGGTTCAGGAGCAGGAGGTAGCGGCTGTCTACGTCCAGCCGCAACACCTCCCGCAGGACGTTGAGGGTCGCCGTGCGGCCGCCCCCGGAGGGGGCGATGCCCAGGGCATCGATGGCAATGGTTCTCATGGTCGCTATCCGCCATCCCCGGCGCCGGGTTATCCCAAAGGCTGGGCCCCCGCGCCGGCCAGGTCGAAGCCAAAGTGGAACGCGTTGTACTCGGACAGGCCCGGCACATAGTACACCCGATAGCCCCGTGAGACATAGTCCGCGTACTCGGCCGCGTCCAGCGAGTAGACGTACTGGAGGTCCTCCCGGGCGCCGCAACGGGGGTCCGCCTGGACGCGCGGGAGCTCCGGTCCTGCCACCACGACGGCCGGGGGGGCGAGTCCGTCACCCGCCGCCAGCACCCATTCCGTGTAGCGCTGGCCGGCGGCGCGCGCCCGGGCATCCTGCAGGATGCTGGCGCCCCGGCCACCTTCGCCGACCCAGGGGGCGGGCACGTCCGCGAACGGGGAGATGATCAGCGCCACGCATAGCCCAGCGAACACCGCTCGGCGCAACGCCCCGTGGGCCAGCAGGAGCACCAGGGGTACCAGCGGCGCCAGGTAACCCGCCTCGTGGGGCAGCCGCAGGTAGGCCCCCACGACGAGGAGCGCCCCGAGCGCCCAGGCGACCATCTGGCGCCCCGGCCGACGGGGCGCGCGGCGAACCAGGAGCACCTCCGCCACGCCGAGGAGCGCCGCAAGGGCTAGGGCCACGGCCCCCACCACGCCCCACACATCCGGCCCCCCCCGCTGCCAAACGGCCGGGAGGCTCGGATAGCCCTTCTCGTAAAAGGTGAAAAAGCCGGGTCCGTAACGGAGCACCACCGGAAGGTACCCGATCCCGGCCACGGCGAGGGTCCCCCCGACCAGCTGCGCCAGGCGTCCCCAACGATCTCCGCGCGGCCCCCCGCCCCACGCCAGCACGCCTAGGGGCGCCAGGAGCGCCCCGGAGGTGATCCGGCAGGTGACGGCAAGCCCGAGGAGCACCCCCGCCCCCAACGGCCGCCCACGGAGCAGCGCGCACAGCGCGCCGAGGAACAGCGCCAGCGCCCAGACATAGTCCATGGCGTTCACGCTGTTCAGGTACACGACGGGGGTCGCGGCGAGGGCCAGCCCGCCCAACACCGCGCCCATTGCGTCGTGCCGCAGGGCCAGGAGGATCGCCGTCAGAGCGCCCGCAGCGGCGGCGCTCAGGAGGGCCGTCAGGCCGTTGAACACCACGGGGCGCGCCGCGGGCGGCGTGAGGCGCCAGGCCAGGGCGTAGGTCAGCTCCTGGAGGGGGTAGCCCGGAGCCCGCGAATAGGCGTACTCGCCCGTCTCGGCGATGTGCCGCGCCGCGCCGACCACCCGCCAGGCGTCCGGATCCGTGCCATAGCCCTCCCCTAGAAAAGGCAGGCGCGAGGCGAGGGTCACCGCGGCCACCAGGAGGATCGGCCAGAGCCCCCGGAGCCAGGCGGGAGCCGCGTCAGGGCTTGGTCGCGACGGCAAAGAGGTCATTGCAGAACACGCAGGCAAAGGGCTGCATGCGAGCCAGGAGAGTCATTCCCCGGCGCACCCAAGGGTTGGGCTCCCGGGTATAGTCCTGCGCATCGCGGAGGTATACGGTCACACGGAAGCCGGCGACCCGCAGCATCCGCCACAGGCTGAGGACGCTCTGCTCGTTCACGTGCAACGCCCCGGCCGCCCAACGATCCCGCGGGTTGCGCGGCAGCCGCACCCCCCGCAGCCGCTGGACGAGGCGAAACAGGGGATAGCCGGCGCGGTAGTACCAGATGTTCGGCATGGTGTGCACCACCAGCCGCCCGCCCGGGGCCAGCACCCGGTGGACCTCGGCGTACAACCGAGCCAGTTGCGGCGGGGACAGGTGCTCGACGAGATCCAGTGCCAGAACGACATCCAGCGAGCCATCGGCCAGGGGGAGCTGCGTGGCGTCGCCCCGGAGAAGGGCCCCCGTCGGCGCCTCACCTAGCGCCTCCCGAGCCAAGGACAGGGCGTCCGGGGAAAAGTCCAGCCCCACCGCACGAGCGCCTAGATCGCTGCAGTGGCGGAACACCTCGCCCCGTCCACAACCCAGATCCAGCACGCGACGCCCTGCAAGCGGCCCGGCGAGTTCCAGCGCCACCGCCATGCGCCGCCCGAGCACCCGACCGCCGCTGGCCCGAAAGGCGTCATATCCGTCGCAGGAGGTGAGGAAATACTCGGCGTCGTAGGCGTCCGCCGGGAAGGGCGATCCACTCGTGCTCATCCCGCGCCTCCCCGGCCGGCGGCCAGATCCTCGTAGACGCCCACGAACCGCGTCGTGATGGCCTCCCAGCAATAGGCGTCGCAGACGGCGCGACGGCCGGCCTCGCCGAGGCGTGCCCGGAGGCCCCCATCCCCCAAAAGACGCACCAGCACGGCCACCAGCGCCCCGGCATCGCCGGGAGGCGCCAGGAGGCCCGTGACGTCGTCCTCCAGCACCTCGCCGATCCCCGCCACGCGGCTCCCCGCTACGGGCACGCCGCTGGCCATCGCCTCGAGGAGCACCAGGGGGAGCCCATCCACGTTGCCGTGGGCGTCGACCACCGAGGGCACGGCCACGGCCGCACACATCCCGTAAAAGGCGGGCGTATCCTCCCAGGATACGTGGCCGGGGAACAGGATGCGCCCATCCAGCCCACAGTCCCTGGCCTGGGCGGCGAGGTCACCGGCCAGATCGCCGTCGCCGCCGATCACGCAGTAGGCGTCGGGCACGGAGGCTAGGACGGCGGGCATCGCCGCGACTAGGTGCGTGAACCCCTTTTTGTGCACCAGCCGCCCGAGGGCGCCGATGACGGGAGCCTCCGCAGGGATACCCAGCCGCGCGCGGTACGCCTGCGCGTCGCAGGTTGCATAGCGGGCGGGATCCACCCCGCAGGGGATGGTCAACGAGGTCGCCTCGGCGAGTCCTGTGGCCACCGCCCTGCGGCGGAGGTCATCGGAAACCGCCGTCACACAGCCCGCGCGACGGTAACCGCTGCGCGCCGCCAGCGCGTACGCCCGGCTGTGCTCGGTGACATACACGTCCGAGCCGTGCAGGGTGATAACCAGCGGAAGGCCCAGGAGCCGAGAGGCAACGCCCGCAATGGCGCCGCCCGGCACCGCCCAGTGGCCGTGGAGAAGGTCAAAGCGTTCGCGGCGGTGGAGGTGCAGCGTCTCGGCGAGGGCCGCCAGCGCATAGGGCGGCACCAGCAAGGGGACGACGCGCTTCATCCGCGTGTCGGCCTCCAGCGAGCGCCCGTGCCCCATCAGGCACCATCTGTCTCCGGGGACGTAGCGGAAGCGGTGCACCACCACCCCCTGGTCGTCGCCCGCTACGGCCAGCGGGTCGTAGGGGGCCACCACGTGGACCGCGTGCCCCATCCGCACCAGGGTGCGCGAGAGGGAACGCACGTACGATCCCGCCCCGTCCCCGGCGTGGCGCGGGTACGAGGAGGTGATCATACAGATCCTCATCGCCGGCTGCGCCGTACGATGAGGTCCGCCAGCAGCCCCATCGCGCCAATCTGGAACGCTGCGAGGATCAGGACGATGACCGAGGGTGTAAAGTGGAACCGGTACACGATGGCGTCGTACACCAGCTTGCCAAAACCCGCGGCAAACAGGAGCATTGTAACGGGCAAAAAGATGCGCAACGGGTCAAAGTACATGATGGCGCGGACGACCAGGGAGAGATAGTTGTAGGTATCCGCGATCGGATGGAACGACGAGCGTCCGATCCGTTTGTAGTAGGGAATAGGGATCCAGCGCACGTCATAGCCGGTGCTCAGGAACGCCATCGTGATGGTGCTGACCCAAGAGTGCGTGGTGGGCAGGATGGAGAGGAACTCCAGCACCTTTTCCCGACGCATGGCCCGCAACCCGGAGTTCAGGTCCGGGATGTGGGTGCGCGTCATGTAGGAGGCCAGGAGCCGGATGAACTCCTTGGCAAAGGAGCGCAAGAGGCGCATGGTGCCCATCTCGCGGGTGCGCGCACCGATGACCATGTCGCACTCGCCGAGCGCCTCGATCATCTCCGGGATCGCCGAGGCCGGATAGGTGCCATCGGCATCCGTGGTGATCACATAGCGGCCGCGGGCGACGCGCACGCCGGTGGTGCGGGCGGCGCCCTCCCCGCGGTTGCGCCCGTGGGTTACCACCCGGACGCCGGGGATGGCTCGGCACCGCGCGACCGTCTCATCGGTGGACCCGTCGTCGATGACGATGATCTCATAGGCCACGTCCAGGGGCGCCATCACGTCGATGACATCCTGCACCACCTGGACGATCGCATCCTGCTCGTTATAGGCGGGGATGAAAAAGCTCACGAGCGGCGGCGCCCCGTCGGCCTCCGCCTCCTCGGGCGACGCGAACCCGTCAGGAATCGCTTCGGCCTCGAGCACAGCCTCTGCACCAACCGCCTGCAGGCCAAGGGCAGTGTCGTGCGGTGTTGGTTCTGACATGGTTCTCGGTATAATACCTCTACTCTGGAAAAGGATGGAGGATGATGACTAGACACATCATGGCGGCAGTCGCCTTGCTGACGGCCCTGACCTCGGGCTGCATCGTCACCACGCCGACGCCCCTCGCTGAGCCCGCCGGTGCGACTGCGCCCGCCACGTTGGCCCCAGAGGCCACACCGTTGCCCGCAGCCACCCCATTCCCCACCCCCAACGAGCCCGCACCCGAGACGACGTTCACCGCGGTCGGGAACGTCGGCATGCTGAGCGGCACCCATGGGGTGGAGGGAAAGGCCATCGTGGCCGGTCTTCAGACGCTGATTATAAAGGGTTTCACCTTTGACGGCAAGGGACCGCTTGCCGACGCTCGCCTCGTCAAGGGCGATGACTATGAGAACCCTGGTATGGTGCTCCTCACCCTGGAGCAGCGTCCCTACGAAGGGGAGTTCCTGCTGTTCAACATCCCCAGCACCGTGACCGCCGAGAATGTCGATCGCCTGGTGATCTATGCCCCGGAAACGGGTGAGGTGTACGCCGAGACCACCTTCGAGTAGCCGCCCATCGGCCCAGCCCCCAGGGAGCACCCATGGCCCTCGACACAAACGCCCTGGCCCGCATCTATGGCAGCGCCGATCCCCAGGCGCTCGCCGCCCAGGAACGCCGCTACGCCCGCGCCCTGGAGGCCTTTGCCCGGCGCTATGGCCCCGGAGAGGTGCGCGCCTATCACGCCCCCGGGCGCGTGAACCTCATCGGCGAGCACACGGACTATAACCACGGGTACGTCATGCCCGTGGCGCTGGACAAGGATGTGCTCCTGCTGGCCCGCCCCCGTCGCGATGGCGTGGTGCGGATGGACAACCTGGAGGGCGGCTTTCCCCAACGCACCTTCTCCGTCGCCGCCGAGATTTCCCCGCAGCCCGTCGGCGACTGGGCGAACTATGCCCAAGGGCCGGCGGAGATCCTGGAGCGCGAGCACGGTCCCGGGCTCCACGGCCTGGACGCCCTGGTGGATGGCGGCGCGCCCTACGGCGTGCCCCGGGGGGCGGGGCTCTCCTCCTCCTCGGCGCTGACGGTGGCCTTTGCCGTGGCGCTGGCCGAGGTGAACGACCTCGGTCTTGCCGGGCCCGCCCTGGCCGACGCCTGCTCGCGGGCCGAGTGGTACGTGGGCACCCGGGGCGGGATCATGGACCAGTTCATCTCCGTCCTGGCCCGGCAGGAGCACGCCCTGTTCCTGGATTGCCGCCCGGCCGCGGACGGCTCCGGCTACGCCTACCGTCACGTGCCGCTGCCCGCCGAGTATGCCATCGTGGTGGCGGATTCCGGCCTGCGCCACACGAACACCGGCCCGCACTATAACCGGCGGGTGGCCGAGTGCCGCATCGGCGTGCGGCTCCTGGCCGCGCGCTACCCGGGCATCACCCACCTCCGGGATGTGGAGGATCACCCCTGGCCCGAGATCGAGCCCCTGTTGCCAGAAGCGATCGACCGCGAGGAACTGCTGGCCATGGGCATTGACCCTGCGCGCATCCTGGATAGCGGCGTGGACCCCCAAACCGACACCTTTTCGGTGCGCCGGCGCTGCCGGCACGTGGTCACCGAGAACCGGCGGGTGCTGGATGCCTGCGAGGCGCTGGAGGCCGGCGACGTGGCCCGGCTGGGGACGCTGATGAACGCCGCCCACGAGAGCGCCCGGGACGACTACGAGATCTCGACGCCCGAGATCGAGGCCCTGGTGCGCCTGGCGCTGGGGTTGCCCGGCGCGGTGGCCGCCCGGCTCACCGGAGCCGGCTGGGGAGGCTGCATCGTGGCCCTGGTGGCCCAGGAGGCGGCGGGGGACTTTGCCGCACGGCTGGTGGCCGGCTACCGGGCGGAGACCAACCGACAGGCCCAGGTGTTCGTGTGCCACTCGGCGGCGGGCGCCGGCCTCGTGCTGCAAACCCGCGTGTGAGCGATAGAGGGAGACAGAAGCGATGACCGAACGAGTAGAGCGAGCGATGCGTCGGGCCGAGGAGGCTTACCTGGCCGGCAACCATTGATCGGAGGCCATCGTGCTCGCCGTGGGCGAGCAGCTGTGGGACGAGGTCCCCGAGATCCTGCGACGGGTCGCCTGCCCCTTTGGCGGCGGCGTGGGGGGCACCCACGAGGACCTGTGCGGGGTGTTCAGCGGGGCGGTGATCCTGGCCGGCGCCCGCTACGGCCGCGCCACGCCCGGGGAGGACGACAAGCCCCTTTACGCGGCAATCGCCGACCTCCGGGAGCGGTTCGAGGCCCTCTTTGGCCACGTGCGCTGCGACGACATCCGCCTCGCGCAGCCCGACGTGCCCAAGCGCTGCCGCCCGGTCGTCGTCGAGGGCGCCCGGCTGGTGATGGCCTGGTTCGAGGAGTTGGAGCAATCCGACCTCGGCTGACCCGGTCCAACCGATGGAGCAGATCAAGACGAGCCCCTCGCCGTGGCGAGGGGCTCGTCTGTGTGCTTGGTCATCACGTCCTGGCGCTGCACCCTACTCGGCTCCGCGACTCTGCGCTTTCCCTCAGCGCCCCTGCGTTCCGCTTTGCATGAACGCCTCGACCTCGGCGCGGGTGGGGGCGCCCTCCATGGGGCCCAGGCGGGTGGTCGCCAGCGCTCCGGTGGCATTGGCCAACCGGCCGGCCTCGGCCAGGGGCAACCCCTCCCCGAGCGCCACGGCCAGCGCGGCCGCGTAGCAGTCGCCGGCGCCGGTGGGATCCACCTCCTCCACGGAAAAGGGCGGCACCTCCAACACCCCCTCGGCCGTGTACAGCACCGAGCCCTCCGCCCCGCGCTTGAGCGCCACGAGCCGCACGCCCCGCTCCACCAGGGCCTCCGCCGCCTCTGCCGGCGACGCCGCGCCGGTGAGCGCCTGCGCCTCGTCGCCCGAGGGGAGCACGATGCCCGCCACCTGCAGGATCGGCTCGCAGAGGGCGCGGATCTCGGATGCGGGGAGGAGTTCCGGGCGGAGGTTGGGGTCGAGGCTCACCTCCCCGCCCTGCGCGTGTACCTCTTGGGCGGCCTCGTAGCAGAGCGTCCGCATCGCCTCGCTCACGGTCAGGGCCGAGCCGGTGATGTGCAGGTGGCGCGTGGCGGCGAGGTAGCCGGCCGGCACTTGCTCGGGCCCCGCGAGGGCCGCCGCGGCGTTGGTCAGGTGGAAGAGGAAGGAGCGGCTGCCGTCCGAGCGGTAGGCCACAAAGGCCACCCCCGTGGGGCGTTCGTCGGCGGCGCAGAGGGCCCGGCAATCGACGCCGTCCGCCTCCAGCCGGCGCCGGACGCAATCGCCAAACGCGTCGGCGCCCACCGTCCCGACAAACCCCACGTCGGCCCCCAGCCGGGCCGCGGCCGAGGCAAAGATGGCCGGCGCCCCGGAGGGAAAGGGCCCCACGAACTCGGCGGGCCGGTCCAGGGGCCGATCCCGCTCGCGGCGCATGATCTCGACCAGGGCTTCGCCGATGGCGACGATGGTGGGCATGGCGTCTCTCCCGCAGGGTGCATGGAATACCGGTGCGGGGGCCATTGTAGGAACGCGGCCGAGGCGGGTCAACGCGCGGCGATGCGAAAAAGGGGCTCGGGCGCCGACGCATCCGCATCAGCGCCCGAGCCCTTTGATGCTCCAGGGCGCACGGGGAACCCGGCTCTGGGCCGGCCGCTCAGCCGGCGCGGTGGGATGCGCCGGCCGATGCCTCCGGAGAGCCCGCGAGGGCCCCCGCCGGCGCCTCGTCCGGGTTCTGGGGCTCGTGGGCGTCCTGCTTCTGCACGCGCTCCCGGGGCGCCGGCCACACCGGGCCGCTCCCCTGCGCCGGGCCCCATTCTCCCAGGCTCAGGCGCGTGGGCGACATCTGCCTCCCGCGCAGTACAAGTCCCTCGGCGCCCTCGGGCGCCCAGACCAGTTCGACATCACACGCCAGGCAGCAGGCCCCTGCGCAGAGCGCGACGACGATCAAGACGGTGCACAACAAGGTCATGTCGGCCTCCCGGGTAGTGCGTATGGTTCTAGCCATAGCCTACCCGAGCGGCGTAACATCCCGGTGAGCAGCAGGTCTCCGTTTCGTCACAAACCGCCGCCCCCTATCCCCTCCCGAACCGCACCTGGCCGAACAGGCCCCAGGCCTTGAGCACGTCGTGGGGCGTGAACGTCTCGTCCGTCCGGCGGAAGGAGCGCCAGTCGGTCCACGGCTCCCGGCCGGTGGCCAGGTGCAGCGGGCCCAGCATGTTCCGCGGCGAGGAGACCACCTCGATCCCCACGTCGTTGTGACCGGTGCGCAGGTGGGGGGTGATGTCCAGCCCGCTCGCTGCCGCCCAGGGGATATGCCCGACGACCGCGCCGTTCACGTGTACGGCCACATCCACCGCCTCGTACTCGCCGAGGAACACCCGCACCGGCCCCTCGGCCGGGTCACAGTCCAGCCCGCCGTGGTAGATCATGCTCCCCGCATAGTGGGGATAGCCCTGGCTCGTCCAATCGCCGAAATGGAGCAGGGCCGGCTCCCGGGTTAGGCGCCGGTCCTGGGTGACGCCGAAATCGCCGAGGAGGAAGCAGTCCTCCAGCTCCATATAGTTCGTATAGGCGCACTGGAGTTCCAGCACGTTCTCGCCCTCCCGGAGAGCCGGCAGGGGCACCCGGTGAAAGGCGCGATCCAAATAGTGCCCGACGACCTCCGTCGGCACCGGGCGGCCGTTCAGGCGCAGGGTGAACCACGGCGCGCCCTCCACGAGGAGGTAGACCGTCCCGGCGGGCACCACGTCGACGTCAAAGGCAAAGCGCAGCGTCAGGTCCGCGCCGTCGGCCGGGTGGGGCTCCAGCGCCCAGCCGTAGCGCTGGGGCAGACCGTTGTAGAAGACCGGTCGCATGCCCAGCGCCTCACGCACGGCCTGCTGGGCCCGCCAGACCTCCATCTCCTCCGACCACTCCCCTTCGCGCAGCCGGTAGCGGCACGCGTCCAACACCAGGACGTTGGGATCGGTCCGGGAGAAGGCGCAGGCCGGACCGAGGTAGGTGCCCCGCAGGCCCCGGCCGTAACGCATGATGTCGCGGATGGGCTGGGGCTCGGCGACCGCCGGCTCGCCGGCAGGATCCACGACGTACAGCGCCGAGCCCGCCGGACCCAGGTGCGCCCGGAAGCGCAGTTGCCCGTCGGAAACCTCGGCGGGGAGGGCGCGGATCTCCGCGGTCAGGGGATCCCACGCCTCGAGGCGCCCGCTGCCCTCCAGCGATATGTCGAGGTCGTAGCCGTTCTCCCGATCCCCGTTAAAGAGCATGTAGGCGTGGCCGCCGTCCTTCAGGGCGCGCTGCATATAGAGGACGGTGGCCGCCTCCTGGCCCGCCACGGTGCGCAGGCTCACCCGGCGGGGGAGGTGCGCCTCCAGGGCGGCCTGCAGGCCGCCCTGGTCCCCGAGCACCACCACGCCCTTCCGGTGAAAGAGGTCCGCGGCGCGCTCGTCGGGCCGGCCCTCGATCATGGTCGGCGTCGGCGCCACGGCGATGACGGCGCCTCCCGCCTCGAGGAAGCGCTCCAGGAGGTCGACGGTGCTGGCCAGCAGGGTGTGCGTCTCCGGAGGGAGGACCACCACGCGGTAGGCCGCCTGCCCCACCCGCAGGGACTCGCCCTCGACGGCGGCCTCTTCGGCCATGATCATCTCGTCGCCGAGGTCATAGTCGTAGTGGGTGGCCAGGACGGTGCGGGCGAAATCGTTCAGCCGCTCGCTATAGTGGTTGGCCAGGGCCACGCTCTCCTCGCTGTGGCCCACGATGGTCCAGCCGGTGGACATCGGGTGTAACACGAGGACGTCGCGCACGGCGCGGCCGGCGCTCGTCACCCAGCCCAGGCGGGCGAAATAGTCCTCCACCACGCCGTTGTACTTCCACCAGGTGGTCTGGTAGGAAAAAGCGGGCGGATAGTCCCGCTTGCGGCAGCCGCGGATCGAGTACAGGGCCAGGTGCTGGCAGCGCAGGTTGACGCCCATGACGTACTGCCAGTCGCCCACCCACTTTTGCCCCTCAAAGGTGAACTCCCAAGACGAGCAACCGTAGGTCTCCGAGAGCACCCAGCGGCGCCCGAACTGGTTCGCGACGCTGGCACACTGCTTGATGGTGAGGTTCTCGTGGTTCTGCTCGGTGAGGATGTCGATGCCCGGGACGTGCTCGTGGCGCATGTGGGCCATGATGGCGCCGGAGCGCTGGATGCCCAGGCCCATCTCCTGCTCGTAGAGATAGTGGCCGGTGAAGGCCAGGCCGTGGGCCTCACACCATTCGCCCAGTTGCTGGGAATAGGCCCCCACGAACCTCTCGGTGGCGGTCCACCAATAGTCGTGGCGGGCCTTGGCGGCGCCTTCCCCCTCGAAAAAGAGCCAGGGCAAAGCGTCCAGGAGGTCGTACCCGCGGCGCTCGCGGAACACCCCGGGGAGGGCATCGGTCCAGGGGAGCGCGTCGCGCCCCGAGGCCACCTGGGAGGCGTACATGTTGGGCTCATCGGTGAATATGCCCGGCACCGCGGCGCCCGAGTCGGGCATGCCGAAATCGTCGCCCACCTCCTGGCGATAGGCCTCGTAGGTGATGTCGAGGAAGGCCGCCACGGCGTCGGG
>JAAZBQ010000611.1 GCA_012513725.1 Chloroflexota bacterium | reverse complement strand
AGCACCTTCTCCGCCCCGCCCATCAGGTCCAGCAGGGCCTGCCCCTCGAAGGACGGAAAGTCCGTGCCCTGGGCCGTCCGCGCCAGGCGCCCCAGCACCTGGAGCAACTCGCCGTGCACCCCCTGGGGCGCGATCCCCTTGCGGGGTATCCACCGCGGGTAGAGGAAGGCCCCCAACGGGTCCTCATCTCCGATCACGGCGTGGAACTCCAGGGGGTGCCCCAGGGTCACGTGGGCGTGCTGGCCAAAGATGATGGGCTCCGGGCGCCGCTTCTGGGCGTGGTAAACGCAGTGCTTCTTGACCGTCTCCCACCCGCACACCATCTGGCAAAAGTCCAGCGCCTCGTAGCCCCGCTCCATCCACTCCGCGATCTCCAGGGCGTAGGGGCAGGTCTCCACCCTGCCCGCCGCCTCATCCCCCACCTGGCGGGGGAGCCACTCGTACCACCAGTCGGGCCGATCCGCGATGTGCAGGATGTCCGCGTAGAAAGCGTGTCGGGGACCCGCGTACAGGACCCGCTGGCCCTCTTGTGCCAACTGCTCCGCGACCGCCACCGCCGCGGTCGTCTTGCCCACCCCGGGGCTGGCACGCACCAGGAGCATGTGGCCCGGGGCGTCCTGGGCCATGTACTGGGCCAACTCCTTCCTCACCAAGTGGCGCGCCTCCTCCATGTCCATCGGTTCGGGGGCGACCGGCCCCGCTTCCGGGACGATCTTGAGCCCGCGATCCCCAATCGCGTCCGTGAGCCACTCGGGCTCCTCGGGGGCGGGTGCGGGGGCAGGGTCGGGGGCCAGGCCGGCCAACTCCTGCTCGATGAACTCCAGGACCCCTGTCACCCCGCCCCCCGTCGCGCCGTGTTCTTTTTGACCGGCTATAGTCCACTTTTAGATGTCTGCCGGGGTCAAAAAAGAGGCCTCACAGGCGCGATCACCCACGGGCCTACACGCTCCGGCTGGGGGGGCGGCGGCGCCACCACCACAGACTCACCATACCACGTACCGTCTCCCGGGTCAATACTATTAGCACTCTACATGCATACCGAAAAGTCACTCATGTCCGCCGCCCAGGTCTCCGGGGGCCCGGCAGGGGCGGCCATCCGGCCCCGGCAGGTAGATGCGCTTGCGCCCCACCCGCTCCACGGCGTCGGCGGGCCGAGCGCTGTCCCGCGCCGCCTGACACCGGCGGGCCTCCTCCCTCTCCTGGTCGGCGCTCCGGATCGCCGTGTCCAGGCCCAGGAGGGGCAGGTCGTTGGCCATCGCCCGCTCCGCCGCCCGCTGGAGGGCCTCCAGGTCCTCCCGACGCAGCCTTCCCATCGCCCCGCGCAAGCACTCCATCGTCACCATCCGATTACCTCCGGCATCTCCAATGCCTCCGGCATTTCCAGTGCCGCCTCGCTGCATGCCCCCGTGCGGGGCAACGTCAGCGCCGCCGCCACCTTGGCCGGGGCGGCGGGCCGCAGGGCATCCGCCGCGAGCAGCGCGACGACCAGGGCCATCGCCAACCCGAACAGCCACCGGGCATGATCATGCCTGTCCATCGGCGTCCTCCAGGTAGTGTTCCAGGTTCGTCGCCACGGTTGCCCGGGGCTCCAGACCGATCTCGACCGGCGCGCCGCGCTCCCGCATCTCCTCCGCCACCTTGCCGAATCCCTGGGTGTCCACGCCGACGTAGGTGGGCGCGTTCATCAGGCACCAGTCCAGGAGCCGCCCCATGTCGGGATAGGTGGTCTTCTTGAACACCTTGATCTGCACGCCCGGCACGGGCTGCTTGTCGCCGGTGGCCTGGAAGGCCGCCATCGCACAGTCCCGGGCCGCACGCAGCAGGGCACCCTCCGCCGCCTCGGCGTCCCGGAGCGCCCGGTGGGCCTCCTGGAGCGCCTGCACCTCGGGCAGGCTGTCCACGCGCACCTGGAGCATTCGCGCCTCCGCCCTGCGCACCGCCAGGTCCCGGCGCACCCGGACCAGGGTGGAGAGCGTCT
>JAAZBQ010000610.1 GCA_012513725.1 Chloroflexota bacterium | reverse complement strand
TCTTGGCCGGCGCTTTGCGGGCCGTCCGCTTGGGCTTGGCCGGCGCCTCGGCAGCCGTCTCGGCGGGCTGGGCGTCGGGGAGCAACTCGGCCTGCTTAGGAGTCTTTTTGCGTCGTACGGGTGGCAAGGGGGTCCTCCTAGATTTGCTCCACTTCTTCGCTCCAGTCGGTGGCCATCAGCCACTCCTTGCGTGGGGCGACGGCGGAGCCCATCAGTTTCTCGATCAGGCCGCGGGTGCGCTTGACGTCCTCGATCACCACCCGCAGGTCGCGGTGGCAAAAGTCCGCCAGGCTGAGGCCGTTGTTCTGCTCGGCCCTGGCCGACTGCCCGGCGGCCCGGGCGACCGCGTCGGGCAGGGCAAAGACGGTCTCGCGCAACTGCTCGGCGTTCATCTCGCCGAGACCCTTGTAGCGCTGGACATCGACCTTCTCAGCGCCGCCCCACCCGCGCACCATCTTTTGGCGCTCCTCCTCGGTAAAGGCATAGGCACTGCCGCGACCCGTCCTCTTTTTCACCAGGTACAGCGGCGCCACGGCAATGTACAGCCGACCCGCCTCGATCATCGGCCGCATGAGCCGCCAGAAGAGGGTGGCCAGGAGCGTGGCGATGTGACCTCCGTCCACGTCCGCGTCAGCCAGCACGGCGATCCGTCCGTAGCGCATGGCGTCGAGGTCGAAATCCTGCCCGACGCCGGCGCCGATGGCCGCAATGATGGCGGCAATCTCGCGGTTCTTGAGCAGCGTGTTCAGCGAGCCCTTTTCCACGTTGGGGATCTTGCCCCGCAGCGGGAGGATGGCGTGGTAGCGCGAGTCGCGGGCCATCTTGCAGGAGCCGCCGGCCGAATCCCCCTCGACGAGGTAGAGGGTGGTGAACTCGGTGGGCACCAGGGGCTGCCCGCCCCGGCGCTGAATGTCGGCCAGCTTGCCGAGGACGAACTCACCGGCATCCATGGCCGACTTTTTGATCACCAGCTTGCGCGCCTGGGCGGCGGCCTCGCGACCCCGGGCCGCGGCGATGGCCTGGTTCACGATGGATCGGCCAACGCCCACATTGCCGTTCTTGTTCATGTAGGCCAAGAGCCGGTTGTAGGTGGCAGAGAGGACGGGCCCGTTCACCTCCGGTGAGTTCAGGCACTCTTTGGTCTGGCTCAGGAACTGGGGCGTGGCGCTCATGGAGATCTTGATGATCGCGGTGAGCCCCAGGAGCGAGTCGTCCCCCCGAAAGGCGTCGCTATTCTTGATCAGCTTTTTATCGGTGGCGAACTCTTTGAGCGCGCGCGTCAGCCCCGCCTTGAAGGCGGTCACGTGGGTGCCGCCCAGGGGGGTGGGGATGCCGTTCACAAAGGACACGATCTGGGTGTCCTCGCCGGCGTACTGCATGGCCACCTGCACGTTCACCTCGGCCTGCCCGGCGGTGGCGTTATCCGACTCGACCTCCGCCGTGTCCTCGAACAGGATCGGCTCGTGGAGCGCATCGAGGTCGTCAGTAAGGTAGGCGATATAGTCGACGAGGCCCTTTTGAGAGTGGAACGTCTCCTGATGCGCCTTGTCGCCGCGCCGATCGGCGAACTCGATCCGCACGCCGGGGTAGAGGTAGGCGATCTGCCGAAAGCGCGTCGAGAGGCGCTCGGTATCCCAGGGGACAAAGGTCTCGTCGTCGGGCCAGTCCATCTCCCGGGCGAACCAGGCGCGGTTGGGTCGGAAGCGGATGAGCGTGCCGGTGCCCATATCCCGGTCGGCTTGCACCTCGCGCTTTTGGCGGCCCACGCGCACGGCGGTGGCGATGGCCGCCCGGTTCCGCTCGGTAACCAGCGTCGTCGCCTCGTCCATCACGCCGACGACCTCGTCGGTGGCGTCGACGATCTCCACCGGCGAGGAGGGCACCCCGCCGTTCTCGAACCGTTGCCGAAAGCGCAATCCGTGGCGACGCACCGTCACCTCGACGCGCTCGGAAAAGGCGTTCATGCACTTGAGGCCGATGCCGTGCAGGCCACCGGAGGTGGAATAGGCAGAATCCTCCCCGCCGAACTTGCCGCCGGCATGGGGGCGCACCATCACCTGGGTAAGGGCGCTCATCCCGGCGTCGGCCTTCCACTCGATGGGAATGCCCCGGCCGTCGTCGTCGACGGCCACCGAGCCATCGGGCTCGATATCCACCAGGATACGGGTGGCAAAGCCGCCCATACACTCGTCGACGGCGTTATCCAGCACCTCGAGCAGAACATGGTGCAGGCCGTGCGACGAGTTGTTGCCGATGTACATCCCCGGTCGGCGACGCACCGCCTCGAGGAACTCGAGTTCGACGATCTGTTCTGCGCTGTACTGTGTGGGTCGTGCAGCCATACTCTCCTCGATCGTTCTCCGTCGCGCGAGGCGCCGGGGTAATGCCCAGCCACGACGCCGCTCCGTGGACCGGAACGCGTAGACACCTCAGCCGATCTGCAATCGACGTGGACCAGACATCAACACCGTAGAATGCGGCGGGGAATGCCGCACGCACGGGTCAGGGGTCGCCTCTACCATCCTGCTCATTATAGTGAGGCGACCATAATCCGCAAGTCTGTTCGACATCAGCACGGCACCATGGCACCCGCCGGCACCCAGACGTGCGCGGCGGCACGCGCGCTCACCGGCCGGAGACGTGACGCGGGCTCCGCATCCCCTCGGGAGGATGCGGAGCCCGCAGTGTGGGTGCGTTCGCGAAACCCTAGAGAGGCTTGGGGAACTGGAACTTTTCCCGGGTGCTCTGCATCAGGCGCATCGCATCGGTGGCTTCCTTGTCCTCGAGGTCCATGAGCGCCTCCATCACCTCCACCGCCTGGTCGTACGAGCGGGTCTGGTGGCTCTGTAGGACGTTGAACAGGAGCATGGAGCGGTCGCCGGTGAGGAGCGCCTCGATGGTCGACTCGATGCTCAGCCAGTTCGGCAGGATCTGCTCCAGCATGACCTTCGTGGGCAGGGGCGGCACGCGCAGGGGCTGGATGCCCTTGATGTTCACCACCGCCGGCACCTCGACGGCCACATCGTCGGGCAGGCCCGGAAGCGCTCCGTCGTTGCGCACGTTCACCTGGAACTGCCCCTCGTTGTCGTTCACCAGGGCGTCGATGATCGGCACGTGCTGCTCGCGGCCCTTGTCGGTGCCAAAGATGTCCACCGGGCGAACTTCTTTATCAAAGGCCGACTTGATCATGCGCTCGTACTGGCTCACCTTGCCATCGATCACCCGGTCGCGGCCCACGGGGGTGTCGCCGCCGCCGATCGGCTTGCCGTACCAGCGGATGCGGGTCTCCGCGTCGGTGTGGTACCACCAGCCGCCCTGGCGCGGGGTGTCGCCGATGGGCATCAGCCCGAACATCTGGTACTGGTGGATGGCCGAAGGCGACATCTGGGTCGGGATGCCCGCCTCGGTCTCTTGTGCTTCGGCCCAGAACTTTTCCGCCTCCTCCTCGATCCACTTGTCGATCAGGGGATAGGCGTCCTGGCCCTCGTAGAAGAAATCGGTGAGCCAGATGTTATGGTTGATCCCCGGCGCCTGCCAGGTGATCTTGTCCACGTCCAGGCCCAGGGTGCGGGCGATGGTCGTATAGCCATAGTGGCCGTGGCAGATGCCGACCATGTTGATATCCGTCTCGCGGGTGACGAGGCTGGTGCCGGTGGAAACCGGGTTGCCGGCCTGGATCAGGAGCGCGTCGGGGCACAGCCGCTCCATGTCGCGGGCGACGTCGAGCATGAGCTGCAGGTTATAGTAGCTCAGCATCCCCGAGCGGCCATAGTAGTAGCCCATGGAATCGGCCAGCTGGCGAGCCTTGCGGTTATAGTACTCGTCGTTCACGGTGACACTGGAAACGACGAAATCGGCGTCTCGCAGGGCCTCCTCGCGGCTGGTGGTCTTGGCAAAGCGCAGGTCCGCGCCGACGTCCTCGGCGTAGCGGCGGGCCATGTTGTAGATGATGTCCAGGCGCTCTTCGTTGATGTCCATAAAGGTCACGCTGCTGCCGGCCAGGCTCTCGGTCAGGCACATGCCCTTGACCAGGTGCAGCGAAAAAACCACGCTTCCGGCGCCGATAATCGTCACTTGGGTGGATGCCACGATACCTCCTCGTAATCTCATGACGTGTCTGATGGCTCGGGGCCCTTGCCCCGCCCTACCAATGTGTTCCGCGGCCTGTCCCTGCTAGACCAGTTCCGCGGGGTACTGCCAAAACGCGTTGGCGTCCTCGTTGCCCGAGGTGCTCAGCACCTCCTCGAGCGCCGCACAGGCGTCGTCGTAGGAGCGCGTCTGGTGGTTCTGCAGCACGTTATAAAGGAGCATGGAACGGTCGCGGGTCTTGAAGGCCAGCAGGCTGCGCTCCATCTCCAACCACTCGGGCAGAATGCACTCGTACATGATCTTTTCGGGGAGCGGCGGCACGCGCAGCGGCTGGATGCCCTTGACGTTGACAATCGCGGGGACCTCGACGGCGACGTTGTCGGGGATGCCGGGGAGCGCCCCGTTGTTGGGGACGTTCACCCGGACGTACTGCTCGACGTTGTTCACCAGGCCCTCGATGATCATCAGGTGCTGCTCGCGGGTCTTTTCCGTGCCAAAATGCTGGGCGACACTCTCCTTGGTATCCTCTGCCACCCGCTTGATCTCCGCTAGGCGCTCCTCGTTCCCCTTGACGTAGAACTCGCGCGCGGTGGGGGTGTCGGGGCCGCCGAACGGCTCGCCGAACCAGCGCCTCTTGGTCTCCATGTCGGTGTGGTACCACCACCAGCCGCCCTGGCGCGGCGTGTCGCCGATGGGCATCAGGCCGAACATCCGGTACTGGTGAATGGTGCCCCGGGACATTTGCGTGTCGTGGGTGCGTTCGGCGACGTGGGTCCGCCAGTAGTTCTCGCCCTCTTCCGCGATCCACTTTTCCAGGAGGGGATAGGCGTCCTCGCCCTTGTAGTAAAAGTGGGTGAGCCAGATGTTGTGGTTGAGGCCCGGCGCCTGCCAGGTAATGTCCTCGGTATCCGTCAGGCCGAGGACGTTGGCGATCTCATAGACGCCATAGTGCCCGTGGCAGAGGCCGACGACGTTGACATCCGTCTCGCGGGTCATCAGCGTGGTGCCCCCAAAGACGGGGTTCTGGGTCTGGATCAGCCAGGCCTTGGGGCTCAGCCGGGAGATGTCGGCGCAGACGTCCAGCATGAACTGGTAGGTCTCCGCGCCGCCGGAGGAAACGCCGCCGTAAAAGTAGCCGTACTTGGCAGTGATATCACGCATGGCGCGCGCGTGATAGTGGCCCTTGATGTACGCGGTGTTGATGACGAAATCGGCGTCTCGGATGGCGTCCTGGCGGTCCTGGGTGGTCTCAAAGCGCAGATCCGCCCCTACCTCGTCGGCGTAGCGGGCGGCCAGGCGATGGACCATATCCAGCCTCTCGCCGTCGACGTCCATGAAGGAGATGAGGCTGCCGGCCAGGTTCTCGGTGAGGCAGACATCCTTGACCAGGCCGAGCGAAAAGCCGGCGCTGCCGGCCCCGATGATGCCGATCTTGAGCGGGGTAGCCATGTCGTTCTCCCTTCTATCAGCAGTTCGCTATGGCGGAACGCTCCACCGGGTCGCCCAACCCCCTTTCCGCGGCGTGCGCCGGCGGATTCCCTGCGCCCGATATTACCCCATGCACAGGGTAGGTCAAGCACTTGGCGTGCGTAGGCAGAAAGAAGCGACCGGGAGGGAATCTCCCGGTCGCGAGGAAAGGGCGCCGTGCCAGAACGCGCTAGCGCGTTAGGCGGATGCGGGGGTCGACCCAGGCGAGCAGGACGTCCGAGAGCAGGGTGCCGATCACCGTCAGCGCCGAGAGGAGCAGGATGAACGAGCCCGCCAGGTACATGTCCTGGGAGGTTAGCGCTCGCAACATCATGGGCCCCGTCGTCTGCAGGCTCAGCACCACCGACACCAGCGTGCTCCCCGAGATCAGGTTCGCCAG
>JAAZBQ010000609.1 GCA_012513725.1 Chloroflexota bacterium | reverse complement strand
TCGGTGTGTTCGGTGAGGGCTCCCGCGGCGACCGCCCGGCCCAAGGCCCGGCCGTCGGGATAGGCGTCGCGCTCGGCGACCTCCAGGTAGAACCCGCACTGGGGTCGCCCCTGGTAAAAGGCCCCCGGCCAGCCCAGTTCCCAGAAGCGCTTTTCCGGGCCCTGGTAGTTGTAGAGCTCCAGCACCAGATCGCCCTGCCTTTCGACCAGCCGCCGCGGCGCCCCCATGTGTAGGTCGGTCACCGCCAGCGGCCGCACGGCGATGTGGGCGGATCCGCTCGTCACCACGACGACGTCCTCGGGGCCGACCTCGACCGGCAGGGTCTCCACCCGGCGGTCGCCCACCCAGATCTCGTCGACGAGGTCGTGGCGGGTCCAGATCAGCGTGCCCTTGGCGCTGGAGCAGCCGCTCAGCCGGCCGGGGGCGTAGAGGCAGATGGCCCGGGGGCCGTTCTGCGCGCCGATGAACTCCCCCTCGTCGATCAAGTTGCGCGACTTGGTGCGGTCGGTGGCGTGGTAGGTGTCGCCCAGCCACTTGTCGTTCAGGAGATAGCGGGTGTAGAGGACGCCGGGGCGTTCGGCGCCCGGCCGCGCATAGTGCACGATGCAGGCGTTCGCCTGGCCGCCGGTGGCCTTGGAGGTCACGCCCAGAGCAAAGGACGGCGCATGGTAGGTGGAGAGGACGAAATCCTGAAAGGCGCCCGCGGTCTCCTCCACCGTCATGGGCAGCGGGGCGCGCTCCAGAACGCCCTCCAGCCAGTTGGGCAGGGTGCCGTCAGCCAACCACTGGCGGTAGGTCTCCGCCTCGGGGGGCGTATCGCACACCACGGTGGGCTGGTAGGCGCGGGAGTGGGGCCCCGCCCAACGCCCCGTGCCGCGATGCATGTGCAGCCCCGCGCTGAGGCCCATCCGGGCGGCCATGGTGCGGGCCCGGATGCGGGTATTCTCGTCGCGCACCATGGCGGCGAGCCCCGCGAGGGCGCGGATGGTGACCATCGTGTAGGTGGGGCTGTTGTACTCTTGGGGATGGCCGGCGCGGTCGGTCAGGGCCATCCAGTCGACGAGCTTGCGGTAGCCCCGCTCGGCGATCGCCGCGTCGCCCAGGTACTCGCCCCCGAGGGAGGAGTTCAGGACGTCCAGCACGCAGATGTTCGTATAGGCCACCAGGACGTCCAGCCGCCGGATCTCCTCGAGCCCCAGGCGAATCGCCTCACGGACGCGATCGGCCATCTCCGGGGAGAGGCGATCGTCGAAACGGATCATCATGGGGATCAGAGAGTGGAGACAGAACTCCACCGCGTTCAGGTCCTCGACGACCTCGTCCTCGGCCATCCAGTAAAAGTTCCCGTGGTGATTGGCCCCGGGCCGGCGTTCCTGGCAGGCCAGGGTAGCCTCCAGCACCCGTTCGGCCAGCGCCAGATCCTCGGGGGCGCCGTTCTCCACCAGCTGATACGCCAGACGCGCCGCGGCCCGCGATTCGTGAAAGCGACCGTACTCGGTCTCGCGGGCGGGCATGTGCGCGTCGGGATCCCAGTTCGCCGGAAGCGACAGAGGGATACAGGGGGCGTTGGGCTCGGACATGGTGGTGCTCCTTCCTATTCCAATCGATACCAACGGGCCGTGCGGCGGCCCGAAGGGCAATCATAGCACGAGACTTGCACGTACGGCCAGTCCGCGTATAATCACCGGTGGAGGGGGCAGGTAGCCCAGCTGGTTAGAGCGCCACGTTGACATCGTGGAGGTCGTAGGTTCGAGTCCTATCCTGCCCACCAATGAGAAACCGCCGGCACCCGTGCCGGCGGTTTTCTGTTGCAGCATGATACGGTGGTTACTTGATCTCCACCGTGCCGCCCACCGCCTCGAGCTTTTCCTTGGCGGCGTCGGCGTCTTCCTTGGAGACCTTTTCCAGCACGGGGGCCGGCGCGCCGTCCACCACGGCCTTGGCCTCGCGGAGGCCGAGGTTGGTGAGCTCGCGGACGACCTTGATCACCTGGATCTTCTGGTCACCGACGCCCGAGAGCACGACGTCGAACTCGGTCTGCTCTTCGGCCTCCGGAGCGGCTTCCGCCTCGGCGGCGGGCCCGGCCGCGGCCACGGCCACGGGGGCCGCCGCGCTCACGCCGAACTTGTCCTCGAGCGCGTGCACGAGCTCGGCGAGCTCCAGCACAGTCATGTTGCCGATGGCGTCAATGAGTTCTTCCTGGGTCACCTGTGTTCCTCCCGGATTCTGTCCCCCGAGGGGGCGTAGGCTGTTCTACTGCTTGTACCAGCGAGGCCCTGCCTAGCTGGCCGTGCCTTCCAGTTGTTCGCGGTGCGCGTCCAAGACGTTCACCAGGCCGCGCAGCATCGCGCTGAGCGTGCCGACAAAGCCGCTGATCGGCGCACCGATGCCGCCCACCACGCGGGCAAGCAGGATGTCGCGCGATGGCAGGTTCACGAGTTCGCGCACCTGCGCGGCATCCACCACCTTGCCACCGACGAGGCCGCCCAGAAGCTGGAACAGCGCCTCGTTGTCGCGGGCAAAGTTGTTCACGACACGCGCTGCCGACGCAATGTCGTCGTAGACAAAGGTGACCGCGCAGGGCCCCTCCATCATCTGCTCGTCGTACGGCAT
>JAAZBQ010000608.1 GCA_012513725.1 Chloroflexota bacterium | reverse complement strand
GGCCCTTGGCGATGTGCAGGTCGAGGAGATCCTCCATGCGCTGCTCGCCCTCGCTGGACCCATCCAGCCAGGCGGCCACCGGGATGGCGCCGCAGGCGATGATCGCGGCGTTCACGTCATCCAGCGGGGGAAAGGTGCCCGCGTCGGGCTGCGCATAGCCCACGCCGCCGCGCTTCATCAGCCGCGAGCGCACCAGGTCGTTGGGGCCCGGCTCGTCGGTAAGGGAGGCGTCGACCTCCGCCGGGGGCGCGCCCAGCCGCTCGGCCCAGAAACCGACCAGCGCCTCGCGATCGGGGAACCGACGCCGGGCGGCCGCGTCGTAGGCCACCAGGATGTGGCGCTCAGTGGCGTTACCCGAGGGGGTCAGCGGGAGCACCTCCCGAGCATAGTCGATGGTCACCGGCGCGAGATGGGCGTTGATGCGCTCCACCATCTCGCGGTTGCGCCGCTCGGCGCCCGCCCGCATCGCGGCCAGGGTTTTCCGGGCGGCCGGGGGCGCCTCGGGGGAGGTGAACCCCAGGCCCACGTGGTACAGGACGCCCGGCTCGCCGGGGGAGTTGACCTCCCAGCGGGCGAACTCCGGGAGGTAGGTGCGCGTCTCCAGGCCCGACGCCGCCCGGATGCGAACCCGGTCGCAGGCCGCCAGGGTCTCCGCCACGCCATCCAAGACGTCAAAGTCGACGGTGGCCAGGGCGCGCCAGCCCTCCTCCGCGGCCAGCCAGGCCAACGATTCCGGCGAGTGGCCATAGCCATTGTACGAGTAAAAGGTGTGGCAGTGCATGTTCACGACGCCGCGGCGCGGGGGGCGGGGCAGATGGCCGCTCTCCTGGGCGGAGGCCAGCGCGTGGAGCGCCTCGCGGCGGGCTCGGGCATCGAAATCGGTCAGGCGGATCCGGGCTTGGTCCAGGTTCACGGCTCTCCCTCCAGCACAGGTGTACGCCCGACTATACCGCGGCTGGGGCCGGGGCGGCAAATGCGGCCCGGCCCGGCGTGCCGTTCTCGTCCCTTTTCACGCGGGATTAAGGCCTCCGCCGCTCAGGAGCCTTGAAGCGCTCCAGAGGGCCTGCTATAATGCCCCCGTGTCAACAGCGTAACATCTCGCTCCTCCCCCCCCCGTGCGCGGGCGGCGGAGCGCGTGCCATGCGTCAGGTGAGGGGAATTCGTGTCCAGGCCAACAATGTGGCTGCCTTCCGAGCACTCTGACCGGAGCGAGAGCACTGTGATGATGGGTCCCCTGACTCTCCTGCCCGATCTCTCTGATCCCGCGATGCGCGGCGCCTCCCAGCGGCTGGCGTCCGCAGGGTCGATCGCCGAGCTAGTGCAGGAGATCGCCAACTGCAGCCTGGTCCTCTATCCCTCGGCCGATGCCGCAGCAGTCTACACGGCGGATCCCTCGGGAGCCGCGTGGCACCCCTGTGCCGATTGCACCCGGACCCAGGCCCCTTGCGGCTGGCAGACCCTGCGCGCCGACGGCGCTCTGGCCGATCTCGCCCTGGCCGATGGCACGGCCGTCATCCTGACGGAGGAGCACCTGGTATCCCAGGTGGTGTCGGAAGGCGGCGCGGCCCTGCTGATGGCCCCCCTCCACGCCGGAGATGCGCCCCTGGGGATGATCATCGTACGGTCCCGAGAGGCGCCAGCCCCCCTCCGCGATGCATCCTCTGGCCTTCGGGCCCTGGCCACGCTGGCTTCCCACGCCCTGGAACGCGTCCTGGCAGCGGAGGGGTGTGGGGGCGCGAGCCACCGGCCGGAGCGCACGCTGGAGGCCCTGCGGCAGGGCGTCGCGGTGGTGGACGGCGACCGCATCATCCGGCAGGTGAACCCCGCCCTGGGCGCGATGCTCGGCCTGGCGCCCGACGCGCCGCCGCTGCCCTGTCCCCTCGATGGGGAGACCTGCCCCGAGCGCTTGCGCACGCTGCTGGATCCTTGCAGGGTGCCGGCGTTGGGGCCCTATGTCGTCTCCGTCGAGGGAGGCAAGGGGCCCGTCTCGCTGGAGGTGCTGCCCTCCCCGCTGGAAGGCCGCGGCGGCACCGCCTACGTCGTGCTGGACGTCACCGCGGAGCGGGTCGCCGCCGAAGGGCGGTCCGCGTTCATCTCGCAGATCGCCCACGAGCTGCGGGCGCCCATCCAGCATATCATGGGGTTCTCCAGCATCATCTCCGACGTGAGCGACCTCTCCGAGGAGACGCTCCACCGCTTCCTCGGGCACATCAACGACGAGTCGCGCCGGCTGGCCCGGCTGGTGGACGACCTCGCGGAGCTCACGCGCATCGACAACGGCCGGTTCTCCATCCAGCCACAGAACGTGCGCGTGGACGCGCTCCTCGGGGATCTGGTCGCTCGCCACACTCCGAGTGCAGCGTCCAAGGACCAGGCCATCACGCTCCGCCTCCCGGAAGAGCCCGTGTCGACGGAAAGCGATCCCGCCCGGCTCGAGCAGGTGGTCGGCAACCTGATGGAGAACGCCATCAAGTTCGTGCCGCCCGGCGGCCGGATCGACGTCTCGCTGGACGCCTGCACCGACTGTCTCATGATCCACGTGGCCGATACGGGCCCAGGCATCCCGGCGGCGGCGGTGGGGCACGTCTTTGACCGGTTCTACCAGGCCCCCCAGGTGGAGGGTCAGTCGCGCAAGGGCATGGGACTGGGCCTCTACATCAGCCGCGAGATCGCCCGCGGCATGGGAGGCGACATCACCGTGGAGAGCCGTGCGGGGCACGGGTGCGCCTTTACCGTGCGCCTGCCCCGCCAGTAGCGCCGTCGTCCTTCTGCACGCCCACCTTCGGAGGCACCCGACATGGCACATCGCATCCTCATCGTCGACGACGATCCCACCCTCATCGAGATGCTGACCTTCGTGCTGACTCGCGGAGGGTACGAGACGGCGGCCGCCGCCGATGGCAACCGCGCCATCGAGATCCTGCGCACGACGCCCATCGACCTGGTGGTGCTCGACGTGATGTTGCCGGATACCGACGGGTATGAGATCTGCCGGCGCATCCGGGCCCTGCCCGGGATCGGCCAGCTGCCCATCCTGATGCTCAGCGCCCGCACCCAGGTGCCCCATCGCCTCACCGGGTTCGAGTCGGGCGCGGACGACTATGTACCCAAGCCGGCCGATCCCAAGGAGATCCTGGCGCGCGTGCGAGCGCTCCTCGTGCGTGCCGGACGCGCCAAGGCGGCACCGCCGGTGATCGCCTTTGTGGGGGTCAAGGGAGGGGTAGGCGCGACGACCACGTCCGTGAACGTGGCGCTGTCGCTCCTGTCCGCGCACCCGCGGACCGTGCTCGTGGAGTTGGGGCAGAGCGGGCAATCGGGGGCCTGGCAACTGGGCCTAACGCCGCGCGAGAGCCTGCTGGACCTCACCAGCGGCGACGGGTTTCGCCTCTCGGCCGCCGCCCTCCAGCCATGCATCGACGTGCACGGCAGCGGGCTCCACTACCTCGCCGGGCGCCCGCACAGCATGGGGTGTGCGGCGTTTCGCCCCGGCGTACTGGCCGATACCCTCTCCTTCCTGCAGTCGCAGTACGACGCGGTGATCGTCGACCTGGACGCGGGGGCGCTCCTCCAGAGCGCCGAGGTCGTCCGCCAATCCAGCGCCCTGGTGCCCGTCGCCGAGCGCGATCCGCTGGGGATCTGGCACCTCGACGCCCTGCGCCGCTGGCTAGCCGACGCGCATTTCGAGGGCAAGGTGCCGGGGTTCGTGCTGGTGGATCGCGCCACCGAGCCGTCGCGAGAGACGGCCTCGTCGCTGGCCAGCCAGGCGGGGATGGGGGTGCTGGGCTTGATTCCGCCCGCTCCGCTGGCCATGTACCAGGCCAACGTGATGCGCGAACCCCTGTACGTGACGGATCCCGAGTGCGATGCGTCGCAAGCCTACCGGGCGCTGGGCGAGGTCCTGATGACCCAGCCGAT
>JAAZBQ010000607.1 GCA_012513725.1 Chloroflexota bacterium | reverse complement strand
CGCCCAGGAGACCGGCCAGGCGCCTGGATCTCGCACCCGTCCCGCAACCTACTGCCGTCCCGTGCGCTTTGATCGAGACCCCTGCCCCCGTCCTCAGGACCTGCCCCAAACGCTCAGGGCGAGGAAACGGAACGCGCCCAGGTGCGACCAGCACCTGGGCGCAGTAAGTGCCGAGGGGTCGGCTCGAGAGGGCCGCTAGCCCTCCAGCGCCACCTCGACGGGGACGGGGTTCTGGATAATGTCGAGGACCGGCGACGTCTCTTGGACGTACTCGCACAGCTCCTCGATCTGGTCGCGCGGCGCGTCGCTCTCTACCCGGTACGATACCCGGATGTTCTGGAACCCCGGCCGCGGGCCGTCCTCGATCCCCAAAAAGTTGCGGAGATCCAGGTCGCCGTCGATGCGGAACGACAGACTCTTGACGTCGATGCCGCGGGCGGCCGCGTTGTAGCTAAACCCCACCGCCAGGCAGGACGTCAGCGCGTGGAGCACGCTCTCTACGGCGTTGGGCGCCGTGTCAGCGCCCAGGAGCACGTCGGGCTCGTCGCCCTCCATCTCGTGGGGCCGGCTGCGCTTGCTCGCCTCCTGCCCGTTCTGGTGGATCTCCTGGATCTGGGTGCGCACCCGGGCGCCGCCCAGCCATTCCGTGTTCGCGTGGAACCGGAACCGGGCCAGATCGGGGTTGGCCTGGACGGCGTTCACCGTATCGACCAGCCGTCCCACGTCCACACCATGCTGCTTGCTCATGGCTTTCTCGGTGCTGCTCATGGCAGTCCTCCTTCGTTCGCGCGCCCCTGGTACGACGAGGCGCCGGTCATCCACTCCGAGCAGAACTCGCGCGCTACCCGGAGGAATCCGCCGCGATCGAGCACACGGGGATTGCCTACCCTTATTCTATACATTCTAAATGTTGTTTGTCAAGTACTGTGCGCGCTTGCGGATAGCTGTGGAGCAGATGCCGGTGCTCGCGGCGGCCGGCTCGGAAGGGCGGAGGAGCGACAGCCAGTGCGTTGCACCCCACCACACGCCGTGCTACAATACCCCCAATGCTACGCCACACATCGCAGCACCGGGAGGCCAGCACACCCCATGCCGCCCACCATGACGCCGCAGGAATTCGTCCGCAAGTGGCGCCCCATCGCCCTGAAGGAGAGCGCCGCCTCCAAGGAGCATTTCGTCGACCTCTGCCGCCTCCTCGGCCACGATACCCCCGCCGAGGGCGACCCCGCCGGCACCTGGTACGCCTTTGAGGCCGGCGCCTCCAAGGCCAGCGGCGGCCAGGGCTATGCGGACGTCTGGAAGCGCGGCTACTTTGCCTGGGAGTACAAGGGCCCCCACGCCGACCTAGACCGCGCCTACCGCCAGCTCTTGAACTACCGCGAGGCCCTGGAGAACCCGCCCCTCCTGATCGTGTCGGATATGAGCCGGATCCGGATCCACACGAACTTTACCAACACGGTCAAGCGGGTGGAGACCCTGTCCCTCGACGACCTCCTGGACCCCGACCGGCTGGCGATCCTGCGGGCAGCGTTCACTGCACCATCGCGCCTCAGATCCACCAAAACGGCCGAGGACGCCACCCGCGAGGCAGCGACCGAGTTCGCCCGGCTGGCCGACATCCTGCGCCGCTACGGCGAGGAGCCCCAGGAGGTGGCCCACTATCTCATCCGCCTCCTCTTTTGCCTCTTTGCCGAGGACATCGGCCTCTTGCCCCAGGAGGCGTTCACCACCCTGGTCCGCGCCACCCGCCGCCAACCCAAGGCGTTCCAGGCCCAGGTGCAGGCGCTCTTTCGGGCCATGGGCGAGGGCACCTGGTTCGGCCCCCTGGCCATCCCCCACATCGACGGGGGGCTGTTCGACGAGGCCCCCGCGCTGGAGATGGACACCGGCGGGATGGAGATCCTCGATGCCGCCTGCGACATGGACTGGTCGTCGATCGACCCCTAGATCCTGGGAACCCTGTTCGAGCGGTCCCTGGACCCCGACAAGCGCTCGCAGCTGGGCGCCCACTATACGAGCATCGAGGACATCCGGCGGATCGTGGAGCCGGTGCTGATGGCGCCCCTCCGCCGGCGCTGGGCCGCGGTGCAAGAGGAGGCCCGAACCCTGGCCGACGAGCGCGACGCCGCCGCGGCCGCGGTCCGCCGCAACGGGCGGCAGAAGACCCTGGCCGCCCTCCTCACCGGCTTTGCGGGGGAACTCGCCGAGATCCAGGTCCTCGACCCGGCGTGCGGGAGCGGGAACTTTCTCTATGTTGCCCTCCGCAGCCTCCTGGACCTCTGGAAGGAGGTGGCGGGGTTCGGGTTCTCCCTGGGCCTCTCGGGCATGATGCCGCTCTACGG
>JAAZBQ010000606.1 GCA_012513725.1 Chloroflexota bacterium | reverse complement strand
CATGCGCCTGGCCGAGGTGGGCCACATCGGGACGGATGGCGGAGGCCTCGTGGCACGAGTAGGCGAGCGGCTGGAACTGGCAAACGTCGAGATCCTGCCCGGGCCCGAGGCGAGCAGCCTCGTGCTGCGCCTGGCGTGGCGCCTGCGGGGGGCGGGCGCGTGGGGCGACACGCTGTTCGTCCACGTCCTCGACGGCCAGGGGCGCTGGGTGGCGGGGGCCGATGGCGACGCGCTCGGCGGCCTGCTGCCCCTGGTCGCCTGGCCCAACGGCGGCCTCGTCGTCGACGAGCGGCTCTTGTCGGTGGAGGGTCTGGACCCGGGCGAGTACCGGGTGACCGTGGGGGCCTACAATCGCGACAGCGGCCGGCGCTACCGGGCGGTGGACGCCACCGGCGCGGCGATCGCCGACGGCGAGATCACCGTCGCCACGACGACCCTGCCGTAAGCCGCCGGAAGCAGCACGGCGCGCGGCCGGGAGTTCCCGGCCGCGCGCCGTACCTCTGTATCGCCCGTGCTACTCGTCGCCCTCGGGCTGCTCGGGGTAGATGACCTCCACGACCTCGCCGTGGACGTTCACCACCACCCGAAAGCCCAGCATCCGCAGCCAGGGCTGCCATTGCGCCTGCTGCGACTGGCGCACGTTTTCCTTGAGGTTACGCACCGAGGCCTCTAGCGCGGCCTTGGTAAAGATGTCTTCCTTGCCCAGCATGCTCAGCATCGCCTGGACGAGCTCATCCTGTACGGCGCTGACCTGCTCCTGCAATTGGACCAACACGGCGTCATCGACGACGTGGGCCTCGACGTGCCGCAGGAACCCGTCGTCGGGAATCGCATAGTGCGCCTCCCCGCCGATGTGCGCTACCTCCACAGGCTCTCCCGCTTCGTTGTAGACCAGACCCGCAAAGAGAGCCTGGGCCTTGAAATCTACAGCCTGCTCCGGCATCTCCCTCACCCCACACCTCTCGCCCATTATGGTCTAGTCACCCCTATTATAGCGCAGGACAAGGGGTAGTCAACCGCGAGGCATCGACGGCACGCATGCCAACTCCGCGCTGCGCCAGCGCTTGACAGGCGGCGGCGGGCGGCGGTACCGTGACAGGGTGCGGGACCCGTTGATGTTGCCCGGCGTAGGGAGGAAAGCATGAAGTACACGCAGTTGGGAGACACGAACCTGCAGGTTTCCGAGTTCTGCCTGGGGACCATGATGTTCGGCGGCAAGACCGCCGAGGACGAATCGATCCGCATCATCCGCCGCGCCATCGACGCCGGCGTGAACTTTATCGATACCGCCAACGTCTACAACGCCGGAACCAGCGAGGAGATCGTGGGGCGGGGCCTGGAGGGGCTGCGCGACCGGGTGGTGCTGGCCAGCAAGGTCGGGATGCAGATGGGCGAGGCGCCCAACGAGGGGGGCGTGTCGCGCTTTCACATCGTGCGCAGCGTCGAGGCCAGCCTCCGGCGGCTGCGCACCGATCGCATCGACCTGTTCTACCTGCACTGGCCGATGGAGGCCATGCACCTGGAAGAGACCCTGCGGGCGATCGAGGACCTGGTGCGGGCCGGCAAGATCCTCTACCCGGCCTGCTCGAACTTTCCTGCCTGGCTCCTGATGCGCTCGCTCTGGATCGAGGATCTCCGCGGCTATGCGCCGATCATCGCCGGCCAGTACCCCTACAACCTCATCGAGCGCGGCCTCGAGGTGGAGGTGCTCCCTGCGGCCCGGGCGATGGGCGTGGGGATCGTCGTCTACCGGCCGCTGAGCGCCGGCGCCCTCACCGGCAAGTACCTCGACGCGGTGCCCAGCGGCGCCCGGGGCGAGCAGGACGACCGGCTGGAGCCCTGGACCCAGCGCTACGAGGAGGGGATCCGCAAGCTCCGCGACCTGGCCCAGGACCGCGGCCATACCACCGCCGATGCGGCCATCGCCTGGGTGCGCAGCCATCCGGCCGTCACCGCGCCGATCGTCGGGATCAGCCGCTTGCAGCAACTGGAGGACAACCTCAAGGGGTTCGGGTGGGAGATGACCCCGGAGGAACGCGAGGAGATCGCCGGGTTCTTCCCCACGGCCGTCTGGGAGGAGGCCGGCGGCCAGTTCCCGCCCTGGCGTCGCTCGTACGACATCATCCCGCGCTGAACCCGCCGCACACACACACGCCGGGCGGCCAATCGGCCGCCCGGCGCGTGTGTTCTTCGCCGTCGAGTGGGCGCGGGCCCTACTCGCCGTTGCCCTCCTGCTCCTCGTCCCCGGCCCCCAAATCGTCCGCGACCCCGAGGTCGTCCGCGACCTCGAGGTCGTCCGCGACCTCTAGATCGTCGCCGTTCTCGAGGTCCTCCTCGCCCACCTGGTCCTCGTACTCCTCGTAGGCCTGCTCCACGGCGCGGCGTGACACGGTGCGGTAGACCTCGGCCAGGCGCCGCAGAAGCGCCTCATCGTGGGCAAAGGCGGGGTCGCCTAGGAGTTTGATGACCTCCAGCTCAACCTGGGGAGGTCGGACGCGGATCTGCAGGCCGTCGAGTTCGTCCGCCATCCGCCAATAGTCGGCGATCCGCCGCTCCAGGGGCTCCTCGAGCGCCACGCCCCCCAGCGGCCCGCTCGGCCCCGCAGCCTGCTCGTCGCCCTTGGTGAGGGCGGCACGGGCGCTGCGGAGGGCGGAGAGGATCTGCTCCTGGGCGCGTCCGCGCAGGCGAAATAGGAGGAACGGATCCTCGTCCAAGAGGTCGCCCAGCAGCACCAGGGCAGCGGCAATGTGGCTACAGGAGGAGGCCCACTCGGGGCAAGAGCACTCGGCGTCAAACTCGCCCCGGCGCTCGGGGAACAGGCTGACGCCGGCGGCGCGAAACAGCTCTTCGACATCCCGCGGGATCTCGCCGTTCAGCAGGTGCGCGGCATAGGCGACGTTCTGGGCCATCAGCCGCACCACCTGGTCCCACACCTCGTCGGGAAAGGTCGCCAGGCCGATGCGCACCTGGCAGGCGGGCCCGTTCGGCTCGCGCACCACGGTCGATACCGAGCCCACCTGGATGTCCATCTCGGCAACCTGGCCCCGCCGCACATAGAGGCGACCCGTGGCCAGGGTGCTGGTGCTCAGCCAATTGCCCAGCCCTCGGAGCCAGCGCCCCGACCACCACGAGTGCGGGCGTCCGTTGGCGCCGCCGGTCAGCCCGCCGGCCCGCTCTGCGTCAGTCATCCTCGATCACCTCGCTACGGAGCGTGACAATGTCGCGCAGTTCCTCGGTGCTCAGCTCGGTCAGCCAGGCTTCGCCGGCGCCCACGACGTTCTCGGCCAGGGCGATCTTGCTCTCGATGAGCTGATCGATGCGCTCCTCGAGGGTACCGGGGCAGATGAACTTGTGCACCTGGACGTTGCGCGTCTGCCCGATGCGGTAGGCGCGGTCGGTGGCCTGGTTCTCGACGGCCGGGTTCCACCAGCGATCATAGTGGAACACGTGGTTGGCGCGCATGAGGTTCAGGCCCGTGCCGCCCGCCTTGAGCGAGAGGACAAAGATCGAGGGCGCCCGCTCGTCCTCTTGGAACCGCTCGAGCATCTTGTCGCGCTGGTGCTGGGGCGTGCCGCCATGGAGGAACAGGACCTCCTGCCCAAAGGTCTCCTGGAGGAAGCGCTGCAGGATGTAGCCCATCTGGGCGAACTGGGTAAAGACCAGCGCCCGGTCGTCGACGGCCAGCACCTCCTCGAGCATCTCCACCAGGCGGTTCAGCTTGCCCGACCGCCGATCGGCGGGCGATCCGTCGCCCAGGAACTGGGCGGGATGGTTGCAGACCTGCTTGAGGCGGGTGAGCATGGCGAGCACCAGCCCGCGCCGGCGGACGCCCCCTCGCCCGTTCTCCTCGGATCGCAGGGTGTCCAGCGCGTCGCGCACCACCGCCTCGTACAGGGTGACCTGCTCGCGGGTGAGGTTGCAGTAGACCTTGTGCTCGAACTTTTCCGGGAGGTCCTGGATGACCAACGGGTCGGTCTTGAGCCGGCGCAGGACAAAAGGCCGCACCAGGCGGCGCAGCCGGTCGGCGGCGTCCTCGTCCTGATACCGCTCGATGGGCAGGGCGAACTCCCGGCGAAAGGCCTCCAGGGGCCCCAGGTAACCGGGCAGGAGGAAGGTCATGATGGACCACAGCTCCGAGAGGCGATT
>JAAZBQ010000605.1 GCA_012513725.1 Chloroflexota bacterium | reverse complement strand
TGCTGACCACCGGCGCCACGCTGGAGGCCTGCGCCCACGCCCTCCGGGATGCGGGCGCCGCCGAGGTCTGGGCGCTGACGCTCACCCGGGCCTCGCGCTCCCGGGGCGCTGCGTACGGGCCCGGCGCCAGGCGGCCATAGGACGGGGCGATAGGAGAAGGAGTGGAGCGAGCGATGCGGCTATTGGTGGCAACCCGGAACGCGGGCAAAAAGCGCGAGTACGAACGGCTCCTGGAAGGGCTAAGCCTGGAACTGGTTACCCTGGATGACCTGGGGATCGACCTGGAGGTGGCGGAGACGGGGGACACCTTTGCAGCGAACGCCCTGCTCAAGGCCGCAGGCTATGCCGAGGCCTCGGGCCTTCCCACCCTGGCGGACGACTCGGGGCTGGAGGTCGATGCGCTGGGCGGGGCGCCGGGTGTGCGCTCCGCACGTTATGCCGACGAGGCGGGGGGTGCGTCGGACGAGGACCGCTACCGGCTCCTCCTAACGAACCTCCAGGGGGTGCCGGAGGAGGAGCGCACCGCCCGCTTTCGCTGCGTGATCGCCGTATCCTGGCCGGATGGCGGCGTGGACACCGCCGTCGGGGCTGTGGAGGGCCGCATCGCCGAGGCGCCACGGGGCGCGCACGGGTTCGGCTACGACCCGGTGTTCTATCTCCCCGAGTTCGGCCGCACCATGGCCGAGCTGGGGCCCGAGGTCAAGAACCGCATCAGCCACCGGGCCCGGGCGGCGCTGGCGATCCGTCCGGCGATCGCGCGGCGGGTGGAGTAGGAGGGCAAACCTTCCCGGAAGCCTCCCCTTCCCGGAAGCTGCCTTGGCGTCCGGGAAGGTTCTTGACAGACGCGCGCGTTTCCAGAACCTTCCCGGAAGGCAAGGCACCTTCCGGGAAGGCCGGACGTCACTCCACCGTCACGCTCTTGGCTAGGTTGCGGGGCTGATCGACATCGGCGCCCCGCAGGACGGCGATGTGGTAGGCCAGGAGTTGTAGCGGCACCACCGCCAGGACCGGCGTGAGGTAGCGGGAGGCCTCCGGGATCCAGATCACGTCGTCGGCCGTACGGGCCACCTCCTCATCGCCCTCGGTGGCCAGGGCGATCACCCGCCCGCCCCGGGCGCGCACCTGCTCGATGTTGGACAGCATCTTGTCGCGCACCTTGTCGCGGGGGCAAATGGCCACCACCGGCAGGTGCTCGTCGATCAGGGCGATAGGCCCGTGCTTCATCTCCCCCGCCGGGTACCCCTCCGCGTGGATGTAGGAGATCTCCTTGAGCTTGAGCGCGCCCTCCAGGGCGATGGGGTAGTTGATCCCGCGCCCCAGGTAGAGGAAATCGTCGGCCTCCACGTACTTTTGCGCGATGGCCTCATAGTTGTTGCCGTTGGAGAGCACCCGGCCCACCAGGTTGGGGAGCGCGGCGATATCGCGCAGGAGGTCCCGGCGTCGCTCCTGAGGCAGCGTGCCGCGGGCCTGGCCGAGGTACAGCGCCAAGAGGTAGGCCGCCGCCACCTGGGAGGTAAAGGCCTTGGTCGAGGCGACGCCGATCTCCGGGCCGGCGTTCAGGTACACCACGCCATCGGCCAGGCGCGCCGCCTGGGAGCCCATGACGTTCACCAGGGCGATGGACTGCATCCCGCGGTCGCGGGCCTCCTCCATGGCCGCCAGGGTGTCCACCGTCTCGCCCGACTGGGTGATCACCAGCACCACGCTGCCCGGCTCCAGGAGGGGGTCGCGGTAGCGGAACTCGGAGCCGTAATCGACCTCCACCGGCAGGCGGGCCAGGTCCTCGATGAGGAACTTGGCCAAGAGGCAGGCGTGCCAGGCCGTGCCGCAACCCACGGCGTGGAGCCGCCGGAGGTGAGGAAGCACCGGCCGCAGCCCCTCGAGGTCGGGCAGGAGGACGTTGGCCCGGTCAAAGTCCACCCGGCCGCGGATGACGTCGGTCAGGGAGCGGGACTGCTCGTGGATCTCCTTGAGCATGAAATGCCGGTAGCCGTCCTTGGCCACCGTCACCGGGTTCCAGGAGACGGTGGTGACATCCTTGTCCACCGGTTCGCCGGCGAGATCCATCACCCGGGCGCCATCGGCGTGGACCACCGCGAGCTCCCGGTTGTCCAAGAAGATGACGCGGCGGGTGTGTTCCAGGATGGCGGGCATGTCGGAGGCCACAAACATCTCCCCCTCGCCGACGCCGAGCACCACCCCGCCGGCGTTGCCTAGCCGGGCGGCTACCAGGGTGTCGGGCTCGTCGAGGGACATGGCCACGACGGCGCTGGCGCCCTCCAGTTGGCCCAGCGCCTGCCGCACGGCGGTGGCCAGGTCGCCGGCGCCGTTGTAATAGTGCTGGGCGACGAGGTGGGCGATCACCTCGGTGTCGGTCTGAGAGACGAACTCGACGCCCTTGGCCAGGAGGTCGGCCTTGAGCTCCAGATAGTTCTCCACGATGCCGTTCTGGATGATGACGATGCGCCCGCTGGCGTCGGTATGCGGGTGGGCGTTCGCCTCGGTGCCGCCGCCGTGGGTGGCCCAACGGGTGTGGCCGATCCCCAGGCAGCCACGCATGGGCTGCTCTCGCAAGACGGCGGCTAGATTCTCCAGCTTGCCGACGCTCCGGCGCCGCTCCACGGCGCCGCCGTCGGCCACCGCCAGCCCCGCCGAGTCGTAGCCCCGGTACTCGAGGCGGCGCAATCCCTCCAACACGATGTCTTGGGCCTCACGCGGGCCCACATATCCCACGATGCCACACATGGGCAAGCCTCCTGTGCATTCTCTCGGTAGCGATGCTGCGCACGGGGCGACGGCAGGGTACGACCATCGCGGCGCGCCGGTTTGGCGCACCAACAGAGGGCTGCAGGGCCAGGGCGGACCCGGCAGCGCGTATGGCGCAGCATGGATGATGTGACCTGACCACCACCAACCCCTCTGTCGCGGCGGTCGCCCGCCGGTTTTCCGGGTTGGCTTGTTGGGGAGAAGACAGGGGTGTGGTCACCCCCTGGAGGCTTCCGCTGACCATTCGATTTTCCCGGCGCGGGTCGCCCTCGCGACCCCCATCCGGTTAGCCCCGCCCCGCGGCGGGGAACCTCCGCCTCGTCAGCTGTCGCGATGCCGCAGCGGGCGCTGCGACGACAGCCCATGCGCTTGCTCTCCCACGGTCCGTTGCGCCCTGGGGCCACCTCCTCTCAAGACAGTGCTTCGTCACAACCCCAGCATAGCCGAACTCAAGCGATAATGTCAAGAACCTCGCTCAACGTCCCCACCGGATAGACGGGCACCCCCAGGCGCGCCTCGAGGTCGTCCAGGGTGAGGTCGTCGAGGGTGCGCTCGCCGGTCGCCTCCAGCATGGAGCGGGGGATGCACACCAGCTCGCCAAGATCGCGGCCACAGAGGGCGCCGACGACGTCCTCGCCGCCCAGCAGGCCCGACACGGTCACCGTGGGGCCCAGGAAGCCGTTCTCCACCGGTACTAGCACCGCGTCGACGCCCGTGCGCTGCGCGAGATCTTCCACCAGCCCCGAGAGGACCGGCGCGATGGCCGTGCCCGATACGAGGGTGATGCGCCGCACGTTGGCCGAGAGCGCCGCGGCGTCTTCGCGCGCCTCCTCCCAGTCGTCCAGGAGGGCGCGGACGAGGCCGACGCCGTTCTCGATCTGGGCGGGGTCGTCGTAGAACGCCGCCACGGGGACCGGGCGGCCGGCCTGCAGGAGTAGTTCGTCGGAGGGGTAGAGCCAGGTCTTGCCGGTGCGCCGGCGCAGAGCGGGGATGCGCTCCAGGACGCCGTCGGCGATCGCGGCGGCCTCTTGGGGAGACAGCAGGCGCACGCCCTGGCAGTGAAAGGAGGTGAGCCCCACCGGCACCACCGCCAGGGTCTGGACGATGGGCCAGAGGTCGGCGACCTCCTCGATGGTGCGCCAGAGCACGGCGCCGTCGTTCTGGCCGGGCACCACGACGATCTGTCCGTGGACGCGGATGCCCATGCCTCCCAGGCGACGCAGCTGGTCCAAGATGCTCGGCGCGTCGGGCAGGCCCAGGAGGGCGCGGCGCACGGCGTCGTCGGTGGCGTGGATGGATACGTAGAGGGGGCTGAGGTGCTGCTCGCCGATCCGGTCCCAGTCCTCCTCGGTGAGGTTCGTCAGGGTGATGTACGAGGCGGAGAGGAACGAGTAGCGATAGTCGTCGTCGCGGAGGTAGAGCGAGCGGCGCAGGCCCCGGGGCAGCTGTTGGACAAAGCAAAAGGGGCAGCGGTTGCGGCACAGGCGCATGCCGTCGAACACGGGCTCGGTGAAGGTCAGGCCGAGGTCCTCGTCATAGTCGCGCTCTACCTCCAGCCGGTGACGCTCGCCGTCCCGCTCCACGAGGAGGAGCAGTTCCTCTTCGGCGCCGTAGAAGCGATAGTCGATGACGTCGCGGAGGCCGTGGCCGTTGATGGAGACGAGGATATCGCCGGGTTCCAGGCCGATCTCCTCCCCGACAGAGCCCTCGGCGACCGAGGCGATGACGCCGCCCGACGACTCGGCCACGATGCTACTCCCGCGTCGCCGCGACCTGGCGGACGATCTCCAGGACGCGATCGACAACCTCCGGAATGCCCATCTCGGTGGAATCCACATAGACGGCGTCGGCGGCCTGGGAGAGGGGCGCCGTGGCGCGATGGCTGTCGATGTAGTCGCGACGCTCGAGTTCGGCGCGGACCACCTCATAGTCAGAGTCCTGGCCCCGGGAGAGGTTCTCCCGATGGCGGCGCTGGGCTCGTTCCTCGAGGGTGGCGTCCAGATACACCTTGACCTTGGCCTCGGGCAGCACGGCGGTGCCGATGTCGCGGCCGACCATCACCACGCCGCCACGGAGGCCCAGGCGGCGCTGCTCGTCGCGCAGGGCGGCGCGAACGCCTGCGTAGGCGGCCACCGGCGAGACGCCGTCGTTCACCCGCTGCTCGCGCAGGAGCCAGGTGACGTCGCGTCCGTCGACGACGACCGTGTACTGGCGGCCGTCGTCCACGGCGGGACGCTGGATATCGATGGCCAACGACTCGGACAGGCGCGTGACGCCCGCCTCGTCGGCGATGGCGATGCCCCGCTCGAGGGCCGCCCAGGTGACGGCGCGGTACAACACGCCGGTATCGAGATACACGAACCCCAATGCGTCGGCGACGCGGCAGCCGATCGTGCTCTTGCCCGAGGCCGCCGGCCCGTCGATGGCGATGGTGATGTCCTTCAACCCGCAACTACCTCATGTGCTAGCGATGTGCGCGCTCTGCATGGTGCCGGGAGCGCCTAGTCTTCCTGCAACTCCCGGAGTGCCCGGCGCTCGGCGCCCGTCAGGTGGCGCCACTCGCCCGGCTTGAGATCGCCCAGCCGGATCGGCCCAATGCCCACGCGCAACAAGCGGTGCACCGGCCAGCCGAGCAGCGCGGCGACGCGGCGGATCTGGCGTTTGCGCCCCTCGCGGAGCGTCACCCGCAACCAGGTCTGCCCCTTGGCCCGCCTCAGGATGCTCACCTGGGCAGGGGCCGTCTTTTGGCCATCGAGGAACACCCCGCGGCGCCAGGCTTCCAGGGCCTCCTCGGGGGGCTCTCCCTCGACGAGGACGTGGTACTCTTTGGGGTGTTCGTAACGCGGATGGGTCAGCCGATGGGCCAGGTCGCCGTCGTCGGTGAGGAGCATGAGCCCCTCGCTGTTCAGGTCCAGCCGCCCCACCGGAAAGAGGTGGCCGGGGATCGACACCAGGTCGAACACCGTGCGGCGGCGGGCAACCTTGTCCCCTTCATCCGAGATGACCCCGCGGGGCTTGTGCACCGCCACGTACACCGAGGGGCCACGGGCATTCAGGGGCCGCCCGTCCACGCGGATGTCGTCGCGCTCCGCGTCGGCCTTTTGGCCGAGCGTGGCGCGTTGGCCGTTCACCGAGACCCGCCCGGCGACGATTAGCTCCTCGGTGGAGCGGCGGGACCCCAGGCCGGCCCGGGCCAGTATCTTTTGCAGGCGCTCTTCCATGCGATCCACTCCTCAACCCCTTCATTATACGGCACGCGGGGCCGCGGACCAAGCACGCACGAACGCGACGCCGCCCAAGGCTGCCGTGGGCGACCCGCCTTCTGAAGGCGGTGACCGCGGCCAGGCCATTGACACCCCGGCGCCCAATGCTATACTGCGGGCGTAGAGACGGGCCAGCCGGCCCGCTGGGAGCCGTAGAGGAGGAGTCCACCGAAGGAAGACCCGCCGCGTAGCGATGGCGCTAGCAGCATATCGTTAGTCGAGTCGTGATAACGGTCCCGCCTGTCTTGGGTATTGCGATGATGCAGTCCAAGGAGGACTATCATGCACGAGATCACTCGACGCGAGTTCCTACGTATTTCGGCGCTCACGGCCGCCAGTTCATTGGCCGCCGCCTGCGCCACCCCCGCCCCGGCCACCGCCCCCGCGGAGCCGGTCGTACAGCCCGGAGAGCCGGCCGCCCCGGCCGCGCCAGCGGCCCCCGCGGCCCCCGCCGCCCCCGCCGCGGAAGGCCTCCACGAGGCCCCGGAGTTCGCCGCCCAGGTAGAAGCCGGCAGCCTGCCCCCCGTCGATGAACGCCTGCCCGTCAACCCGCTGGTCATCACCCCCATCGAGGAGGTGGGCCAGTACGGCGGCACCTGGCGCCTGGTTAGCGTCGGCGACGGCATGGGCTGGGTTCGCCAGGGCAACCAGGTGGAGCCCTTCCTCCGGTGGAACCTCACCGCCACGGGCCATGTGCCCAACCTGCTGGAATCGTGGCAGTGGAACGAGGACGCCACCGTCCTGACCGCTAGCATCCGCAAGGGGATGAAGTGGTCGGATGGCGCGGACCTCACCGTGAACGACTATCTCTTCTGGTGGAACGATCTGGTCCTGGACGAGCGGGTCCCCATCAACAACCCCGTCGGCACCATGGTGGGCGGGGAGATGGTGGAGATTTCTGGCGTCGACGACTATACGCTGTCGTACAAGTTCGCGGCATCGAACCCGCTCTTCCTCGAGTACCACTCGCGTGGCTACGGGCAGTCATCCTGGTTTATGGTTCCCGCGCACTATCTAGAGCAGTTCCACCCCGAGTACAACACCGCGGTGACCGAGGACGCCATCGACGACCTCCTCGACCACTATAACAACCGGGACCAGTACCCGGACATGCCGGTGCTCACTGCCTTCCAGGTGTCCGAGTTCCGCTCGGGCGAGCGGGCGACGTTCAAGCGCAACCCGTACTACTGGAAGGTGGATACGGCCGGTAACCAACTGCCGTACATCGACGCGCTGGACGTCACCATTGTGGCGGCCAACGAACTGGTGGTGATGATGGGCACGGCGGGCGAGTTGGATTGCCAGTTCCGCGATTTCAGCGTCCGCGACGTGCCGATGCTGATGGACAACGCGGAAAAGGGCGACTATCGCGTCCTGATGTGGAAGCGCGGCGATTTCGGCTGGCCGGCGATCCTTCTCGGCTACGACTATCCGGACGAGGAGATCGTGGACCTCATCTACGACAAGCGCTTCCGGCAGGCGCTCTCGTGGGCCATCGACCGCAAGCGGATCAACGACATCGTCGCTCTCGGTCTCGCCGTGCCGCGGCAGGCGGCGCTATCGTCCGACAGCCCCGAGTTCCAGTCGCCGGAGGGGCGCGCTATCTATGAGGAGTGGGCCAACTCGTACGCCGAGTTCCAGCCCGAGACGGCGATGGAGCTCCTGGACGAGATCGGCGTGGTGGACGCCAACGGCGACGGCTGGCGCGAGCGGCCCAACGGCAACGAGCTGGAGCTGATCATCGACGTCACGGTGACCGACATCCAGTCTGTCGACGCCACGGACCTCATCAAGGAGAACTGGGAGGCCATCGGGCTCAAGACGACGATGAACGTCATCGACGGGACGGTGATGACCCAGCGGGCCAATGAGGGCCAGTACATGCTCTTCTCGCGCGGCTCCAACTGCGCCTGGGGTGTCGTCTCGGCGCCGCCCCACTGGACGCCGATCGAGTTTGCCGGGTACGCCATCGCGCCGCGCATCGGGCTGTACTACCAGACGGGCGGCAAGAGCGGCATCCAGCCGCGGCCCGGCTCCGCCCTGGAAAAGCTGCAGCAGGCCTACTCGGAGCTTATCACCATCATCGATCCGGTAGAGCGCGAGCAAAAGCTCCTGCAGGCCTACCGCATCCACATCGACGATGGACCGGTGAACATCGGCACCATCGCCGAGCACCCCAGCCCCGCGGTGGTCAAGAACAACTTCCGAAACGTGCCAGAGTTCGGCATGGCCGGGTCCTGGGACCTGGGCTATCCGGGCACCACGGCGCCGGAGCAGTACTTCTTCAAGCAGTAGGCAGAGGCGGGGGCCGCGGATATACCGCGGCCCCCGCCACCGTGGCCACCACCCGCCCGGCCTACGCTGAGGAGGAATGATGTCCAAGTATATCCTGCAGCGCCTCATCGGGATCATCCCCACCCTGGCTCTCATCGTCCTGTTTGGCTTTGTCATCAT
>JAAZBQ010000079.1 GCA_012513725.1 Chloroflexota bacterium | reverse complement strand
CGTGGCGGAGACGATGCGAGGCGATCAGGCCCTGGCCTGGGGAGCGCTGGCGGCCGGCGTCGGCGTGGTGTCGGGGTATCCCGGCTCCCCGGCCACCGGCGTATTCGACGCGCTCCTGGCCCGCACCGCCCCCGGCGACCTGCAGATCGGCTGGGCGCCGAACGAAAAGGTGGCCATGGAGATCGCCATCGGCGCCTCGCTGGGGGGCGCCCGCTCCCTCGTGGTGCTCAAGAGCGTGGGGATGAACATCGGGCTGGATCCCCTGGCGACGATGACCTACACCGGCTGCCACAAGGGCATGGTCATCCTCCTGGGCGACGACCCCGGGGCGTGGGGCTCGCAGAACGAGCAGGACTCCCGCTGGCTGGCCCGGGTGGCCGAGGTGCCGGTGGTGGAGCCCACCTCCGTCGCCCAGGCCGCGGCGCTGATGGCCCAGGCCTTTGCGTGGTCGGAGGCGTGCGGCAGCCCGGTGATCGTGCGGATCACCCGGGCGCTGGCGCTGGATCGCGGCCCGACCGAGGAGCCCTTTACGCTGCCGCCGCCCCGGGGCGGGTTCCTGCGCAAGCGCAACCGTTGGATCAGCCTGCCGCCCACAGCGGTGCGCAAGCACCACATGCTGCACGCCCGGCTACGCCAAGTGGCCGCGGCGTTCGAGGCCTCGCCCTATGACCGATTCTCCGGCACCGGGCCGTTGGGGATCCTGGCGGTGGGGCACGCCCACGCCAAGACCCGGGAGGCGCTGGGCGCCCAGGCGGAGCGCTACCGCCTGCTGGGCCTCTCCAGCGTGTGGCCGCTCCCCGAGCGGGCGCTGGCCCGCTGGCTGCAGGGCGTCGAGCGGCTCCTGGTGGTGGAGGAGGGCGGGCCGTTCGTCGAGGAGGGCCTGGCCGCCCTAGCCCAGCGCGCGGGGATGCCGGTGGAGATCCTCGGCCGCGGCAGTCGCGCCCTTCCCGGCGAGGGGGAACTGACGCCCGGCGACATCGCCGCCGCCGTGCAGGCGCTGGACCCAGCTTTCTCAGGCGCCGCCGTCGACTCGGCAGCGCCCGAGCGGGCGGCGGACAAGCCGCTGTGCCCGGGATGCCCGTACATCCCGGCCGTGGAGGTGCTTCTCGGCGCGATGGAGACCCACGGCGGGCGCCGGCAGTACGTCGTCGTCGGGGAGACGGGTTGCATGGTGCGGGCTAACCTGCCGCCCTATGAGCTATTCGACGTCAAGTATTCCCTCGGCGCCGGCCTCGGCCTGGGCATGGGGCTGGCGATGAGCGACCGCCGGCACACGGTGGTGGCGCTGGTCGGCGACTCGTCCTTTTACCATTCCGACCTGAACGCCCTGCCCCACGCCGTGGTGCAGGATCCGCCACTGGTCGTTGTGGTCCTGGATAACGACGGCGCGGCGCTCACCGGCGGGCAGCCGCATCCCGGCAGCCGCCGCGACGAGCGTGGGGCAGCGCGAGAGCCTGCGGACCTCGTGGCGCTCCTCCGGGGGGCCGGGGCCAAGCCGGTAGTGTGCCGTTCCGAGGAGCCGGAGGCGCTCCGGGCGGCGTTCGACGCGGCGTTGGACGACGACGCCGCGGGCCTGCGGGTCATCGTGGTCCGCGGCGAATGCCCGCCGTCCTGATGGCAGGGAAAGGGTTACCAGAGACAAGCAAACGCGCGACCGGCACCACGAGCACGCCTTAGAAGCAGTGAGGATCATGACCATCCGATTCGTACACGCCGCCGACATCCACCTGGGG
>JAAZBQ010000604.1 GCA_012513725.1 Chloroflexota bacterium | reverse complement strand
ACCTCTTGCTGGGCGTTTAACAGCGGCACCTGGCCCATCTGCTTCAGGTACAGGCTGACGGTGTCATCCGCCGAGATTTCGTCTAGGTCTGCGTAGCGTTTGTTTCGGTCCCTTCCCGTCGCAATCCTGACCAACGTGATCTCTTCCTCGCCGTCCTCACTGCCGTTGGATCCGCCATCCGCGAGCGCGTCATCGTCGTCGCTCGACTCTAGGATGTCCTCGCCGTCGTCCCCATCCTCAAAGACTGCATCCATATCTGCATCGCCATAGTGTCGGTAGGGAGCGCTCCCTTGTGGGTGCTCATCGTCGGTGTCCAGTAGATCGCTATCTGCGTCCTCGGAGTCAGAGAACTGGCGCCTGCTGTGCAGATCACGTTCCAGCATCTACTCTGGCCTCTCCATTCCACTTTTCTGGCGTCTTGACCACCCGCGCCGCGGGCGACGGGCCCAAGCCAAGTCGGTGCCATCTTGCTAGAGATGGCGGTAGAATAGAAAAAGAGCCCGGCAAGCGGTCCTCCCGTCAGGAGAACCGTGCCGCGCTCATCGGTGGGGCGTCTGAGTACGGATCACCAGGATTCCTTTCCCATACAAATATCGCTACTCTGCAACCCTCATTATACTCACGAGAGGGGGCCAGGTCAATAGCCTGGCGGGCCGAATTTCGAATCTCATGCGGCCCCCCGGACGGGGGGCTCCTTTGCGCGCGACACGGCTCGCCTGGTGCCCGGGCTCCGAGCGGGCTCGAAGCCCGGGCCGAGGGCTGGATGGTCTCGCGCCCGCTGCGAGACGGCAAGGCACACGGACCATGCCCTCTGCCGCGGCAGGGCGCAGCGACGGTCCTCCCGACATGATTGCCGTCTCCGGCACCGGATCCGGTGCCGGAAACGGCAGTTCCATTTGACAGGGGGGTAAGCCGGCAGTAGTGTACGGCCAGGGAGATCGACCGCGCGTTATCAACGGAAGGAGGTGTTCTTCGCCAGACTGGCGCGCCGCGAAGCGATCCGGACAGAGTTGTCAGTCCCTCTACTGCAAGGAGGCACATCACATGGAACGCATGTCACGACGTCAATTTCTGCGCCTCTCGGCACTGGTCTCCGCCGGAACCCTAGCCGCAGCGTGCGGCCAGCCGGTAGCGCCCACCACCGAGCCCGTGGGCGGGCCCTCGGCCGAGCCCACTACAGAGGCTGCAGCGCCCCCCGCGCCACCGGAAACGGTGTCCAAGTTCGGCGAGGCTCCCATGCTGGCCGACAAGGTGGCCGCCGGCGAACTGCCCCCCGTCGAGGAACGCCTTCCGGAGAACCCCTACATCTCTCCGGTGCTGGAGTCCGTCGGCAAGTACGGCGGCACCTGGCGCAGCGCCTTCAAGGGCATGTCCGACAGCGCTGCCGTGCGCTCGGTCAAGCAGCACGGCCCCCTGAACTTTGACGGGAACATCTCCCTGCGCCCCGACATCTGCGAGGCCTGGGAGACGAACGACGACGCCACCACCTGGACCTTCCACATGCGCAAGGGCATGAAGTGGTCCGATGGTGCGCCCCTGACCACCAAAGACATCCAGTGGTACTGGGATCACGTGGTGCTGAACGAGGATCTCACCCTGGTAGTGCCCGGCCGCTGGTCCACCGAGTCGGGCGGGGCCAAGCAACTCGCCGCATTGGACATTCCAGACGACTTTACCTTTTCACTGACCTTTGCCCAGCCCAAGGTGCTCTTTGGGTACGACATGGTCTGGCTCGGCGAGGACATCTTGGTGCCCTCACACTATATGCAGCAGTTCCATGCCGACTTTGCTCCCCAAGATGAGCTGGATGCCAAGGTGGAGGAACTGGGGCTTGGTTCCTGGATGGACCTATTCAACGATCGAAACGACAACGCCGTGAACCCCGAGCGGCCCTGCACCGACGTGTGGCTGGCCCAGAACACGCTCTCGTCGGAGATGTTCGTGATGGAGCGCAACCCGTACTTCCATCACGTCGATCCCGAGGGAAACCAGTTGCCGTACCTTGACCGCGTCTCCTTCCGCGTCTACGAGACCCCGGATGTGTACCTGATGTGGATGCTGAACGGCCAGGTGGACATGCCGGGCCGCACGAACACGGCCGGGTTCACCGACTATACGCTCTACAAGGAGAACGAGGCGAACGGCCATTATGCGATCCTGCCCGAGTTCGGCCTCGACCACAACCACAAGGGGTTCCTGGTCAACCAGGCGCCCAAGAACGAGCGACTGCGCCCGATCTTCCAGGATAAGCGCTTCCGCCATGCCATCTCGCTCTGCCTTAACCGCGAGGAGATGAACGAGTTGGTCTTTGACGGCATGGCCACGCCGCGGCAGTACTCGCCGATCGAGACGTCGCCCCAGTACTATCCCAAGCTGTCTAACGCCTACATCGAGTACGACCCCGACGAGGCCAACCGCCTCTTGGACGAGATGGGCCTTGCCGAGCGGGATGGCGAGGGCTTTCGTCTCTACCCCGACGGTTCCGGCGAGACGTTCTCCGTGATCGTCGAGGGGATCGCCCAGCCTGGCACCCCGGATGAGGACCTGGCTCAGATGGCCGTCCAGTACATGGCTGAGGTGGGCCTCAAGGCCTCCTACAAGTACGACGAGCGCAGCCTCTATGAGGAACGCGTGGCGGCCAACGAGACGGAGATCTGCGCCTGGGGCTGCGATCGCTCGGTGATGCCGGTCTACAATCATCACCAGTTTACCGGCGTGAACATGCAGCGGAACTGGGCCGGTGGCTGGGGAGTGTGGAAGAACAACCCCGACGACCCCAACGCCGAGGAGCCCCCGGCGGACCACTGGATCCGCGAGATCTGGCGGATCTATGAAGACGAGGTGCTTCTGGAGACGGACGAGCAGGAGCGCTTCCGCCTCTTTGAAAAGATCATGGATATCCACGCCGAAGAGCTGCCCATGATCCACTACATCGGCCAGATCCCCGTGGTTGGGATCAAGCCGGCCAAGATGCACAACGTGCCGACGCCGATCACTCTCACCTACGAGTTCGGCTATACGCACACGCTGTACGCTACCCAGTACTACTGGGAGGACCCGGAGAACCACGCATAGACCGCCCGCCATCCACTACACCGGGGCAGAGAAGCACGCTTCTCTGCCCCGGTCTTGGTGCCCTGCACGACTGGTTCACTGATAGGAGGATGCAGCATGACCACCGGCCTCGAACGCGTCCGCGCCGCCCTGCGCGGCGAGCTGCCCGACCGCACGCCGATCGCCCCGATCCTGCACGCCATGGGCGCCCGCCTGATCGGCGTGCCCATCGGGCGTTACGCCTCGGACGCCGGGCTGATGGCCCGCGCCATCCTGGCCGCCTACGAGCGGTTCGGCTATGACGGGGTGCAGCTCTCCCTGGGCGTGGCCGCCGAGGCGGAGGCCCTCGGGGCCCCGACTGCCCAACCCGAGGACGGGCTCCCCGTCGTCACCCGGCCGCTCCTCGAGGAGCCCGCCGATCTCGCGCGCCTGGCCCTGCCGGACGTGCGGCGTGCGGGACGGCTGGGGCTCTTTGTCGAGGCGGTCGGGCAGGTGGCGGAAACGGTGGGGCAGGAAGCCTGGGTGGTGGCCACCCTTCGGGGGCCGCTCCTGATGGCCACGCAGCTGCGGGGCGTGGAGCAGTTCCTGGTGGACCTCCTGGAGCGCCCGGCGTGGTGCGCCGAACTCCTGACCTTTACCACCGAGGTGGGCGCTGCCTATGGGCGGGTGCTGGTGGAGGCGGGGGCCCACGCCGTCGCCATCGGCGAGGCGACCTCGTCGCCCGACTTTATCGCGCCGCGCCTCTTCCGCGAGCAGATCCTCCCTTACCACGGCGCCCTGATCACTGCGCTCCACGCCGCCGGCGCCGAGGCCACCGTCATGCACATCTGCGGGAGGGCGCTGCCCATCGTGGGGGACGTGGCCGCCACGGGCTGCGACGTGATGGACATTGACTCCCAGGTGAACCCCGGCGCTGCAGCGCAGGTCGCCGGACGGATGGCGCTACGAGGAAACATCGAGCCGGCCGGGGTGCTCTTGTACGGGGAGCCGGCGCTCGTCGAGGAGCGGGTGCGCGAGGCGTTGGCCGCGGCAGAGGGGAACACGCGCTTTATCCTGGGCTCGGGTTGCGACGTGCCGCCCGACACGCCGCCGGAGAACATCGCGGCGCTCGTGAGGGCCGGCCGGCGCTACGGCGCGGGCTGAGGCACCGGCGGTCGCTACGCGTCGCGCTCCGGCAGGTACTCCTCCCGGTAGTAGACGCATTCGCCCGACACGGGGCATTCCGGGCAGCGCGGGCGCTGGGCCTTGCACAGGGTGCGGCCGTGTTCGATGAACAGCAGGTGGAAGGGGTAATAGAGGTCCTCGGGCACCAGGTCCTCGAGGAGCGCGTTGGCCCGCTCGGCGGAGGTTTTGGGCGGCACGAGACCCAGCCGCAGCGCCACGCGGTGGACGTGGGTATCCACCGGGAGCGCCGGCATGTGCAGGGAGAACAGGAGCACGCAGGCGGCCGTCTTGTGGCCCACGCCGTGGAGCGACGTCAGGTACTCTCGCGCCTCCCCTACCGGCAGGTCGGCGAGGAAATCGAGGCTGGGCGCGCCGCGTTCGCGGTCCAGGTCCTCGAGGATCGCCCGGATGCGCGGCGCCTTGATCTGCGAGAGCCCGGCCACCCGGATGGCGGCCTGGATCTCCTCGACCGGCGCGGCCAGCGCCTCCTCCCAGGTGGCAAACCGCTCCCGGAGCCGCCTGTAGGCGCGCTCGGTGTTCACGTCCGCCGTGTTCTGCGACAGGATGGTGACGATGAGCTCGCTGAGGGGGTCGCGGCGCTCCTTTTTACGCGGTGGACCATAGTGGTCCAAGAGCGCGTGGTGCACGCGGAGCGTCTTGGCGCGGAGTTCGGCGGTGGCGTCGGTCATGGCACTCCGTTCGGTCATGGCACTCCGTT
>JAAZBQ010000078.1 GCA_012513725.1 Chloroflexota bacterium | reverse complement strand
GGCGGACGGTTACCACGGATGGCACGGATAGACGGATGGAACGGATGGAAGAGGGATGAGTCGGCGTGAGACGCGGCCCGCTGCCGGCCATCCTGGCCCATACGGATACGTGGCCCTCTCCTCAGCAATCCCCAATCCGTTTCATCCGTCTATCCGTGCCATCCGTGGTAGGATCTGCCCAGCGGCGGCGCTACTCGGGCAGCGGGTGCTCCTGGAAGAACCGCCACATCTCCTCGGTGGCGTCGATATCCTGGGTGATGTGGCCGGCGAGCCAGTAGGGCAGGTATCCGCCGCCCGGCCATGTGTGGCCGCCCCCCTCGACGGTATAGTAGACGACGTCCGCCGCGCAGTCGCTGTACCGCACGCCGCGCACCACCCCACTGCCCGGTAGCGTCTCCGGGTCCGGGTCGCAGCCATTATGTCGAGCCAGTTCGTCGACCCACTCGTCGATGACCGGGAACGGGGCATCGAGCGGGCCGCTGCGCCCGCCCGCGAACGGCACGACGGGGTCGTCGGTGCCGTGAAAGACGATCGCCGGCACCGGCCGCTCGGGATCGCAGGCTTCCCACGGGCACGTGTAGGCGCCGCCCACCAAGCCGAGGGCTGCGATCCGCTCTGAGAGCGCACAGCCGAGGACGAACGACATGCCCGCGCCGTTGGAGAGCCCGTTCGCATAGATGCGAGCCGGATCTATGGCGTACTCGGCCGATAGCGTGTCGATCAGGTCGGTCAGGAACGCGATATCGGGCTCCGCATCGGGACCGTTCGCCCGCCAGCGCAGCGGAAAGCCGGTGCCCGCTGGGTACACGACGAGGAACCCCTCCCGATCGGCGAGCTCGTTCCAGCCGCTGAGCCCCTCCTGGTGCGCCGGCCACTGGACCAGGCCGTGAATGGTGATCACCAGCGGCGCGGGAACGGCGGGATCGTAGGAGTCGGGCACGTAGAGCAGGTATCCCCTCTCCTCGCCGGCCGAGACGATCGCGCCGTTGGTGCGGTTCAGCAGCCGGAGCGTCACAAAGGCCCCCAGCACCAGGACGACCACCAGCCCGATCACAGCGCCGACGGCGATGAGCACGACGCGTAGAATGTTGTTCTTCATGGGAGCATCTCTCTACCGCCCCAGTCGCACGCCCCTGCGGGCAGCATCCGTGCCGTGGAGAGCGTCCCGCTGCTCCCCACGGCACCGTTCCAGCGCCAAGCGACACCGCCGACCTGACGGTGTTCATTTCCTCTCCGCGACTCTGCGTCTTTCCTCTGCGTCTCTGCGTTGACCGTCTGCGCCTCTGCGTCCCTCCCTCGATTATGCAAAGAACGTGCTGTCCTCGCAGAGGTGGGCGCTGGCCAGGGCCTCGTTCAGCTCCACCCCGAGACCCGGGCCGTCGGGCAGGGTGATGTACCCGTCCTCGATCAGGGCGCCGCTGCCGGAGAGCATCTCGTTCCACCACTCCACGTCCTGGCCGTGGAACTCGAGAACGGAAAAGTTGCGCATGGAGGCGCAGGTGTGGCAGGCCGCCACGGTGCCGATGGGGCTGCACACGTTGTGGGCCGCCACGGGGATGTAGTAGATGTCCGCCAGGTCGGCGACCTTTTTCGCCTCCAGGAGCCCGCCCATCTTGGGAATGTCGGGCTGGACGATGTCCACCGCCTGCTCGGTGATCAGCGGGCGGATGCCGTGGCGGGTATAGTGGTTCTCGCCGGTGCAGATCGGCACGGGCGAGGCGTCGGTCACCCGCTTGAGCGCCTCGACGTTGTCGGGCGGGGTGGGGTCCTCGAGCCACATCAGGCGGAAGGGCTCCAGGTGCCGGGCCAGGGTGATGACGTCCCGGGGGTTATAGTTCCAGTGACAATCGAGGGCCAGGTCGATGTGCGGGCCGATGGCCTCGCGGACGGCGCCAACCAGCTCCAGGATGCGGTCCATCTCCCGATTGGAGATCGGCTGCTGCTGGCACTGGAGCCAGCCCTTCCGCCCGACCCCGACGTGGTGCGCGTCGGCAAAGCAGGCGGGATCGACGTTGTCGATGTCGAACTTGATGGCGGTAAAGCCCTTTTCGACGGTGCTCGCGGCCCGCTCGGCCCAGGCCTCGGGAGTGGGGGCGTCGCCGTGGCCGCAGTCGGCATACACCCGGATGCGGTCCCGATAGCGGCCGCCGAGGAGGTTGTAGATCGGCGTACCGAGGGCCTTGCCCACCACGTCCCACAGGGCCAGTTCCACGCCGCTGATGGCCGCCACCGTCGCGCCGCCTGTCGAGCCGGCGCCCGACATCCCGCGGACCATCTTTTGGTAGAGCCAGTCGACGTTATGGGGATCCTCCCCCACCACGAGGGCCTTCAGCCGGCGGACGATCGCCTCGACCCCGGCGCCCCAGTACGCCTCGCCGAGGCCCACCAGCCCGTCGTCGGTGTAGACCCGCACCAGGACCCAGTCAAAGTTCGCCCGAATCGACGCCGTACGGACATCGGTAATGCGCATATCACGGACTCCCCTCAATGTACATGCTGCGAATCACGCAAGAGGACCACGGATGACACGGAGGAACGGATGGCACGGAAAGAAGAGAGAAGGAGGCCATCAGGTCGTCCTAGCGAGCCGCCCCGCTCACGGCGCGCGGTTCAGGCCCCGCGCCCGGCCGGCGCCTCCCGACCGACACACCTTCTCTTCCCCTTCCGTGCCATCCGGCGAATCGGTGTCATCCGTGATCCTCTTACCCCGCTCAGCCCGCGAGACCGCGGAACCAGGCGAGGTTCTCTTTCAGGCGCTGCTCGACCGGCAGGTCGGTGGAGAAATCCTCAAAGAAGAACCAGCCGTCATAGCCGATCTTTTTGAGCGCCGCCATGATCTCGGGCCAGTTGGCGATGCCCCGCTGCACCGGCGCCTGGCGGGTGCGCCACACGATCTGCCCCTGCACCTCGCCCACCGGCTCGTAGACGGCGTTCTTGACGTGGACCTCGCCCAGGTACTCGCCGGCCATTTCCAGGGCCATGGAGTAGTCCTCGCGGCCCTCGGTCACCTGGTTGCCGGGATCCCACATGATGCCGACGTGGGCCGGATCGAGCCCCTCGAGGATGCGCAGGGCGGTGGCGACGGTGGGCGCCAGCTGGCCCATGTGGGTCTCGATGAGCGCCCGCACGCCGTGCTGCGCGGCGAGGTGGGCCACCTGGCTGTACTGGGCACGGACGGCCTCGACCTGCTCGGGGTAAGCGGGGCCCTCCTTGGCATACTGGCCCGCGCCGATCCGCAGGCTCTTGGCGCCGACAGACACCGCGGCCTGCATGTGCAGTTCCACCGCCTTCAGGCCACCCTCGGGATCCTCCCGCGACCGGCCAAAGCAGTCGATGTAGGTGGCGAGGGAGGGCATCTCCAGCCCCAGATCCTTGGCGCGCGCCTTCAGGCGGTCGGCCTGCGCGATGAGGTCTTCGGCTGCCATCGAGGTGCGGTTGCCGGACCAGAACATCGGCCGGGTCATGTCACCGTCGTCGCGGGTAACCCGCCACTCGACGCCGTCGTACCCCAGCGCGGCGAGGAGCTCCAGCGCCTCGAACGGCTCGTATTCGGGCATGCTGACGGAAAAGACACCATACCTCATCCCAGTACTCCTTTCGCGGGGCTGCTTTACCACAGATTACACGGATAGACGGATGGCACGGATCAAGAGACAAGTTGAGAGGCGCTATCTCATGATCACTAGTCCACTACTTGACCCCTTCTCTTCAATCCGTGTTATCCGTTTATCCGTGTAATCTGTGGTAGATTACCAAGTTTCATCCGAAACAGCAGTGTGTCACTGCTCGTCGCCCGCGAGGGCTAGGGCGTGTTGGAGGAACCACTCGTAGAGCGCCGGGTTGTCATAGGTCTCGGTCCAGGCGTCGTGGCCGGCCTCCGGGTAGACCGTCAGGCGTACGTTACCGCCGGCGCGCTCGAGGGCATCGGCCATGGCCATCGAGTGCTCCAAGGGCACCACCTCGTCCTTGGCGCCGTGGAACACCCACACGGGCGTGTCC
>JAAZBQ010000603.1 GCA_012513725.1 Chloroflexota bacterium | reverse complement strand
TCCGCGGCACACCGAGGGCGCCCCCGCCCACCACTCGGGCGTGTTCTCGTCCGGCTCCAGGACAACGCGGTAATCCGCCAGCGCCTCAGCGATGCGCTCCAGCATAGTGTCTCCTGTCAGTAGGTCGCGTAATCTACCACAGATGACCCGAATAGACGGATGAAACGGATAAACCGATGATGAAGGGGAACGCGTTATGCGGCAGGTGTCGCCCATCCCTCATCCTTCGTCCCTCATCCCCTCCATCTTCTATCCGTGTCATCCGTTCATCCGTGTCATCTGTGGTAGGCTATTCTCTTCTCTTCGCCGGCAGTCAGTCTACATCTTGTCCAGTTCGTCGGCCACCCAGCCGACGCCGAGGTCCTCGAGCTTGGCCCGGGTCGGTGCACCCGTCTCCGGGTCCCAGGACATCAGCCGGTAAAAGTCGGCAAGAGCGCGCTCAAACTCCTCGCGGGAGTAGACCTTGTCCGCCTTGGGGCCGGCGGGCAGCGGCTCAAAGAGCCGCGGCGGCAGGGTGTCCTCTTCGGGGCCGATCCCCTCCCGGGCGTTGAACGCCCGGGCCATGTCATAGGCCCGTTCGGCGGCCAGCCAGAGCTCCTGCACCGAGGTGTTCCAGCCGGTGACGGCGCCGATCAGGTCGGCCACCTGCTGCGGCGTGTAAAAGTGAAAGTAGCAGATGCCGGTCAGGTTGTACGTCACGCGCCACATCATGGCGTATCGCACCATCCGCGCCTTGTCCACCGAGAGGTCGTCGTAGGGGAGCGGATCCAGATAGCCCAGGGGCATCAGCGCCCCGATCCCGCCGGCGTCCTGGTAGCCCGAGTCGTGCACCGAGTGCATGTGGTCGGCGCCGGTGGGCGAAACGGCCAGGCCCAGGCCGTGGCCGTACTTGATCCGTGGGTCGTGCATGGCCACTTCCTGGCCCTTGACCTGGACGGCGTACTGCTCTGCGCCGCCGCCGATGGCGCGCGCAGCGCGCCGTGAGCCCTGGCACAGGAGATCGCCTAGACCCTCGCGGCGGGCCATCCGTCCGATCATCTCCAGCATCGCGTCGCCGTTGCCAAAGCGCAACTCGAGCCCATCGGTGTCGTCGGGGCCGAGGAGCCCCCGCTCGTAACACTCCATGGCGAACGCGATGGTGACGCCCGTGCCGATGGTGTCCAGCCCGTAGGCGTTGCACAACTGATTGGCCCGGGCGGCGATACGGATGTCGTCCACTCCGCAGAGGTGCCCGAAGGAGCCGGTGGTCTCGTACTCGGGGCCGCCGTACTCGGGCTCTACGGGGTAGCGCTCGTCGTCGACCTCGACCACCCACTTGCAGCGCACGGGGCAGCCATAGCAGGTATCTCGACGCACGGTGATCTGTTCCTGCTGGGCTTCCGCCGTGATCCCCTCAAAACCGTCGAACTGCCCCTCCTGAAAGTTGCGGGTGGGCAGGCCGCCGGCCTCCTGGTGGACGCGCACCATGCGCATGGTGCCGAGGGTGGAAAAGACCGCCGAGCCGGTCTCCTGATAGTGGTCCCGGAACCAGTGGCCAATCTCGCGGGCGCGGTCGGCGTCGGCCACAGGCGGCTGCTGCGTACCGCGCACTGCGACTGCCTTGAGGCGCTTGGAGCCCATCACCGCGCCGAGGCCGGTGCGCCCGGCGGCGCGGTTCACGTCGTGGATCACGTTGGCCACCAGCGCCAGGTTCTCCCCCGCGATGCCGCACTGGGCGACGCGGGCCAGCCGCTCGCCCATCTCCTCGCGGATGCGCGTCTGGCACTCGAGCGTCTCCAGCCCCCACAGGTGATCGGCGGGCCGCAGCGAGGCCTCTCCGTCCTGGATCGCCAGGTACACCGGCGTCTCCGAGGCGCCGGTGATGATCACCGTGTCCCAACCTGCGCGCTTGAGCTCGGCGCCAAAGAACCCGCCGCACTCGGAGCCGGCGAACCCGCCGGTGAGCGGTGACTTGGCCCCCACCATGTGCCGCCCGCCCCCGGCCAGGGGTTGGCCGGTGATGGGGCCCGTGGTAAAGATCAGGATGTTCTCGGGGCCGAGCGGGTCGGCGCCCGGGGGAAGCTCCCGCAAGAGCGTATGGGCGATGAACCACCACCCGCCGACGTAGCGGCGCAGGTCGGTGGGGTCCAGCGTCTCGGTGCGGATGGTTCCCCGGGTGAGGTCCACGCGCAGGGCCTTGCCCCAGTGGCCATAGGTCATGGTGTGTTGCCTCCTCCTTCGTTTTCCTTCCCGGAAGGTGCCTTGCCTTCCGGGAAGGTTCCGGGGCTAAAGAACCTTCCCGGAAGCGAAGCCAGCTTCCGGGAAGGCGAGCGTATCACGACGGCCGATTCACCCACTCGACGCGCGTCAGGCCTTCGTCCACCACGACCTTGGCCGTCGCGCACCAGTCCAGGGCAAAGTGGGTGCTGTCGGCCACCCGCCAATCCAGGCCGAGCCAGTAGAGGAGCATCAGGTTCAGCACCGCCTGGTGCGAGACCACCGCGACGCGCTCGACGCCGTACGTCCCGGCATAGACCTCCAGCCGCGCGATCGTCGCGGCCACCCGGGTCCAGGTGCGTTCGTAGGCAAGGGTGCGCTGCTCGGCGGTCCACTGTTCGGGGTGCGGGTGCATCATCGGGTCGATGGCCGGCTCCTCGATCCCGACCTCCTGGAGGTCGTCGAGGTCCCAGCGGACGATGTCGGGGAGGAGGGCCTGGATGGCGTCGGCAGTCTGCTCGGCGCGGACCATCGTGCTGGCGACCAGCAGCTGGATGTCCCACTCTCGGCAGAGGGCGGCGACGCGCTGCGACTGGGCGCGCCCCTCCTCAGAGAGGCCGGCGGCGTAGCGATCCGGCGCGCGGCCGTAATCCACGTGGCCGTGGCGGACGAGGTACACGTGCATGGGCGGTTCCTTGCTCTATCGAACGGGCCGGCGGCCATTGTAGGCCGTGGGGGGAGGGGGGTCAAACGTACCGTGCGCCGGCAAAGCGCCTGCCGCCCGACGCCTGGCCTGCGGCGGATGGCTTCGCAGCCCATACGGCCACGCTTCGCCTGGCCTCCGCACGAAGTCGCGACGCGAAGTGTCCTTGGCCTCTGCTGAGAAAACCCGCATCGCGGGCCGCCACGCCGCCTCTGCCCGCGCTCCGACGACCAGCCGCCCCGCACCTGCTAGTCTGCCGCCGGCCGAGTCGGCTCCGGCGTGACCACCCCGTGCTGCTCGGGACGCTCCCAGTAGAACGTCTCCGGGCGCTGGAGGCCCAGACCCCCGGTCTCGAGGTCGTAGGGCAGGCCCTCGCGCAGGTTGCGGAGGCCGCTGGCCACGACGCAGGGGCGCGGCACGCCCCCAACGATGCCGATCAACGGGACCTCCTGCTGCCACAGCGCCTGCACCCGAGCGTACAGGGCATTCCGCTCCTCCTCGTCGGGCGACACGGCGATCTGGTCCCACAGGCTCCACAAGTCCCGGATCCAGTGGTCCGCCGGGGGCTCGACCGCCACCACATCCCCCGGCGCGTCGCCGTAGAGTCGGTGGTACAGGTAGCCGCCGGCCCACTGGTCGCGATAGTCTCCGACCGTGCGAAAGAGGCGCCTATACTCGGACACGATGGGCATCAGCATCCCCTCGCGCTCGGTGAGCACCGCCTCGATGCGATTGGCCGCCGCACGCCGCACGAACCCGAGAGGATCCAGCGGTTCGACGAGGCACTCGATGCCGAGATCAGCCAGGTTGGCGCTCAGCTCCCGAGCGGCGATCGCCAGCGGGCCCTCGGTTGCCGACACGATGGCCAGGCGGAAGGAGGTACGGCGCCCCTCGGCGTCGCTCCGCCAGCCGTCCGCATCCCGGTGCCCGTATCCCGCCTCGTCGAGGAGTTCGCCGGCGCGGCCAGGGTCGTAGGCCACGTGAGCCGTGGAAAGGCCCTCGTCGTACCACGGCGACTCGGGGATGGGGCTGTACTGGCGCGGCGTGCAGCGGCCGTCGTAGCACAGCACGTTGATCGTCTGGCGATCGATGCCCAGCATCAGCGCCTCCCGCACACCACGCTCGCCAAAGAACGTGCGTAGCGGCTCTTCCTGGTAGGCTACGTTTGCCTCCATAGTGAGATGCCAGGAGGAGGGCAGTTCCAGCAGGCGCCAGGGATCTGTGGGTGTCGATGCGGCAAAGGTGGATAGATCGTCGGGTCGTAGCGGGTAGGCCTGCACGTCCACGTCGGCCCGCAACGCAGCCTGGCGCAGCGAGTCAGCCCCGTCAAAGCGCACGAGGATGAGGTGATCGAGGTAGGGGAGCTGGCGCCCTTCGGCGTCCAC
>JAAZBQ010000077.1 GCA_012513725.1 Chloroflexota bacterium | reverse complement strand
GGCACCACATAGTCGCCCGGCGTGGTGGCCCGGGTGACGTACGTGTAGGTGTGGATCCCCTCCCACAAGAGCGACGTAAAGGCCTCGGCGCGCTGGTCGCGGAGGTTCTGGTGCTCGTACCAGGTCCAGCGCCACCACCAGTACGGCTCGGACTGGTCCTCGGGGTCCTGGGGGATGGAGCCGGTCACCGCCAGCGCGGGGTTCATGGGCTCCAGCCCAGCGGGCAGCGGATCCGCCAGCGCCACGTGGTAGCGCCGGGTGGGCGCCACCATCGTCAGCCGCACGCGCACCCGCGCGCCGGCCCGGATGTGCCAGACGCCGTCCTCGTCCTGCATGACGTCCTCGGGATCATCCACTGCCTCGTAGCGGCGCTCCACCACAAAGCCCTGATCCAGCGGGTCGAGCGCCAGGTCGGTGGGCGCGTAGCGGAGCCCCAGGCGGTAGTACAGCCGCCCCTCGCCGTCCTTTTCCAGGATGAGGTCCTCGCGGCCCTCCCGGTCGACGAGGAACGCCATGGGAAGCGTCAGGTTCTGATAGTCGGTGGAGCGCCCCTCAAAGGTGAACGCCCCGGCATAGTCCTCGCCGAGCCAGGCGCGGGCGACGAAATCGGGCGTCTGCGCCTCATAGGTCCGGAAGTAGCGGTCCAGCGCCAGGAGGACAAAGGCGTTCTCCTGGGTGTTCCCCCAGCGGCCCGCTTTGCGGTGGGCCAGGAGCCCCTGGACGAGCTTGGGGATCAGGTCGGACTGCGGCCGGTCGCCAGACGCCTCCGCCCGCATCAGCCCCTCGAGGATGATGCCGTCGGCGCGCCGGTCGGAGGCCAGGAGCACATAGCCGTCCTCCTCGCGGAAGGAGGTGACAAAGTGCGCCGCCCCCGCCGTCTCCACCACGCGGTTGGCGAGGTGTCGCTCGATCTCGGCGACCTCGTCCGCCGAGGCGGCGTCGCCGACCAGGACGTTGTATATCCAGCCCAGCGCCTCGGGCTGCAGGCCCTCCAGCCCGGCCTCCTCCAGGAGCCTACGCGCCCGGGCCGGGTCATGGTCGCCCAGGAGCATCCGGGTGTAGAGGGCGTAGGATGTCAGGGTCTGGCGCACCTCCCGCGAGTACCAGTGGGGATAGTGCGACTCGATGTCCCGCAGATAGGAGAGGGCCCGCTGCACGGTCTCGTCGCTCACCGCATAGTCCTTCTCCCGGGCCCTGGCCAGGGAGTGGGCGGCGTGGATGGTGTGGAACGGCCAGGACTCGCGGCCCCGGGTCCATACGGGGAACCCGCCATCGGGATTCTGCAGCGCCTCGAGGCGAGCGATGTCCTGCGCCACGGCGGCGTCGAGCTCCGCGGCCGGGGGCAGGCCCTCGGCCTGGAAGGCCTCCAAGACGTCCCGCAGCGCCGCGATGGCCAGGATGCGCGAGGCGAGTTGCTCCGAACACTCGTACGGATACTGCACCAGGTAGATCACCGCGTCGGTCAGCGCCTGCAGCGCCGTCGACGAGGTGGTGATCTCCAAGCCCCCAAACTGCGGGTAGACGTCCTCCGGCGGCACGATCGGCTGGGCGACGGCGCCCTCGTCGATCACGCCATAGGTGGCAAAGGCCTCCGTCGTGGCGGGGGTGTACACCGGCAACTCGAGTTGCGCGGCGTCGGCCCACGCGCCGGAGACGGCCCCCACCAGGAGCCGGGCGGTGCCGGCCTGCTCGGTGGTCAGCGGGAAGCGCACCTCGATGCGATCCCGGGCCGGCACGGTCACGACCCGCCCCGCCTCGTCGGTCAGTTCCAGGTTGGTGGCCTGCACCGCCACGTCGACCTCCAGCGGCTCGTCGGTCTGGTTCTGGAGGACCACCGGCAGGTCAAAGCGGTCGCCAAAGTTCAGGAAGCGCGGGGCCGAGGAGCGCACCATGAGGGGCAGCAGCGCCGTGAGCGAGGCCTCCACTTTGCCATAATGCGTCTCACCCGAGACCGCGACGGCCATGATCCGGTAGCGGGTCAGGTTGTCGGGGAGAGTGACGGCGACCTCGGCGGTGCCGTCGGCGTCGGTGGGGTTCTCGGGCGAGAACACCGCCAGCGGGTTGAAATCGCTCCGCACCCGGATGGGCGCGTCGGGTTGGCCCGGCTCGCCGGCCATGTCCATGGCGGCCTCTTCGGCCACGGCCTGCGTGGCCATGGTGGGCGCCGCGGCGGGCGCCGACGGCTCGGCCATGCCCGCGGCGGCCATCCGCGCGCCGTCTTCGTCCATTCCCCGCGATGCCGCCTCCAGCAGGTCAGGATCCGCCAGGAGCACGAACCGCCGCAGGCGATAGTCCTCCACGCCGCTCCAGCGGTCGGGGTAGAACACGGTGATGGGGTCGGCCAACGTGTAGCCGGTCAGGGCCAGCACCGCCTCGTCCACAACGATGACGGCGACCTCTGCGTCGGAGACCGGCTCGCCCTCGGCGTCGCGCACCTGCAGGTCGATGACCGTCTCGCCGCCGGGTTCCAGCTCGGCCTCCCGGGGCGCGAGCGCCACGGAGAGGGTGCGCGAGTAGGCCGGCACCCGCAAGTCCAGGCTGCCGGTGGCGTACGCGGGCCGGGCGGGCAGATCGTCGTCGGGCTCGCCCTCGGCGTTTTGCCGGGGCGCCGTGCCCACCAGGTCCACCTGCACGGTGACGTTCGGGATGTCGTCCTCGCCGATGGGCACCTCGAGGGTGATGCTCGGCTCGTCCGTGGTGAACCGCTCGGTGAGCACCAGGCCGAGGCGCCGGACGGTCAGCAGGCCCTCGGCGGGCGCAAAGGGCGCCTGCACGAGGATCTGGGCCGTGTCGCCGGGGGCGTACTCTTGGCGGTCCGGGATGAGGGTGACGTCTTCC
>JAAZBQ010000602.1 GCA_012513725.1 Chloroflexota bacterium | reverse complement strand
GTGCAGACGCTGACCTACGGCTCCGGCCACGATCGCCGAGCGGCGTTCGGCGCCGACGCGGACCTGCTGACGCCCACCGTGGACGGCTCCCGCCTGGTGGAGGGCTGGACCGCCCTGCGGACCCGCTACTGGGGCTTTGGCCCCGACGCACTCCCCCTGAACGGCCGGGTCTGGCAGCCCGAGGGCGAGGGCCCGTTCCCCCTGGTGGTCGTCCTCCACGGGCAGCACCCCATGGAGGATCCCTCCGAAGGCGGCTATGCCTACCTGGGCGACCTGCTGGCCAGCCGGGGCTACATCGTCGTCTCGGTGGACGAGAACTATCTCAACCTCTCCCCCCTGGCGGATGGCCTGATCCTCAGCACGCTGCAGGAGGAGGACGACCTGCGCGCCTGGCTCCTCCTGGAGCACCTGCGCATCTGGCACGAGTGGCAGGATGCCCCCGGCAACCCGTTCCAGGGTCGGGTGGATACGGAACGCATCGCCCTCATCGGCCACTCGCGCGGCGGGGAGGCGGTGGCCATCGCCGCGGCCCTGAATCGGCTGCCCTACTATCCCGACGACGCCGCGCTGGCCCTAAACTATGGCTACGGCATCCGCGCCGTGGTGGGGCTGGCGCCGGTGGACGGCATGTACCTCCCCGCCGGGCAGCCCGTAGCCCTGGAGGACGTCTCCTACCTGGTGCTCCACGGCGCCCACGACATGGACGTGGTGACCTTTTTCGGCGCCGGCCAGTACGCCCGGGTCTCCTGGACCCCGGGGTACGATGGCCTCAAGGCGGCCTTGTACATCGAGGGCGCCAACCACGGCCAGTTCAACACCGCCTGGGGCCGCAAGGACCTCATCGAGCCGGTGATGCGGCTCTTTAACCTGCGCCAGCTCATGCCCGGCGAGGACCAGCGGCAGGTGGCCGCGGTGACGATCAGCGCCTTTCTCGAGGCGACCCTGCGCGATGCGGAGGACTACCGGGGGCTCTTCCAGGATCATCGCCGCGGCGCCGAATGGCTGCCCCCCACCCGCTACATCAGCCGCTACGCCGACGCCCGCACCGAGCTGGTGGCCACGTTCGAGGAGGACGCCAATCTCGCCACCGGCACCCTGCCCGGCACGCTCCTCCGCGGCGAGGGGCTGGCCGACTGGCGCGAGGGCCCGGCGCGCGGCAAGCACCAGGCGATGGACAACCAAGTCGTCTACCTCGGCTGGGAGGCCGGGGGGGCGGCGCCGGCCCGCTACACCATTGGCCTCCCCGAGGCGCCGCCGGATGGAGAGGCCGCGGTGGTGTTCTCGCTGGCCGATGCGCGGCCCGGTGGCGCCGCCCAAGAGCCCTTGAGCCTCTCCCTGGAGTTCGTCGACGCCGACGGTGGCACCGTGCGCACGCCCCTGGAGCGCTGGGGCCCGCCGCTGGAGCGTGTCGCCGCACAGCTGGGCAAGGCGGCCTGGTTCTCGCCGCTGCCCACGTCGGAGGACGTCCTGCAGCAGTACAGCGTGCCCCTGGCGGCCCTGCGGTCCGAAGCGAGTGGCTGGCGACCGGACGCCCTCGTCGAGGTGCGCTTGGTGTTCGACCGTTCGCCGGAGGGTCGCGTGGCGCTGGACGACGTGGGCCTGCGCCCGGGGGCCACGCCGTGACCCGGCGGAAGATACGGGCGCGTTGACAGCCTGAGCAAGCCCGCGTATAGTGGCGCCGGGAGCGGCGGGAACGAATGGGCCGCCCCAAAGGTTACGTATTTGTTGCAAGTAGTGCGATTCTCGGCGGTTCCTGGCCGAGACCGTTGACAACCACTATCGCTTGCGGTAACATGTAGGCAAGAAAACACAAATTGGGTTCGATCTGCCTGAGAGAGTCAGATGCTCACGACCAGAGACGTGGCCCTAATGTTCGGCGTGACGACGACGACGGTCCGTCGTTGGTGCGACTGTGGCCGCCTCCCCGGCGCCGAAAAAGTCGGAGAAGGCTACCGCGCCACGTGGGTCATTCCCGAAGAAGCTCTCGAAGGGTTCGAACCGCCGAGGCCTGGGCGTCCACAACGCCCCCCCCGGAGCGCATGATGGACGCTGTTACGCCCACCACTCCAGCGCCTCGGCTATACCGACGCCAGCCACGTCTGGCGATGTACAATATGCCTTTCAATCGCCCCGAAGGCTTGAAGGTCGCGGGATATCCATGCCGGCGTCGTGCCGGCAGCGGATTGCTGCGCCCGCGAGTATCCCCGTTATCAGTTATTTATAGTCGCTTCGGACAGCAGATAGCCGACGTTGCACGTGGGAGCGCCCCCCAAGATACAGGATAGCAGGCGCCTGACGGCCGGCGCCGCGCTACGGTGCGGCGGCGACCGCGACGGCGGCACGGCTCGTTGGGGCGCATACCGACGGGCGGATAGGAGGGGTATGACATCGGTCGTACCTCGGTTCGGTGCACGGCGCAGACGGTGCCTGTTGCTCCTCCACTGGCCAGCAGACGAGGGCCTGTGGCCCAGGGGGTGCGAGCTACGGTCTCTCCGAGTGCCTGGCGAGATGCCATCAATGAGAAACGGAGGCGAGGATGAGGGGAAACGCTGAGCACTCTCTGGTCGGTTGGGAGCCTGCCGGTTGGGGCTTCTGGCTCAGGTGGACGCTGATCAGTGCGATCGGCTTTGCCCTGAGCTTTATCGTGGCCGCAATCCTGGGCACCCTATGGGGCGTGTTCCTCACGCTGTTCGGAGCAAACCCCAACGTCGGCCTGGCCCTGGGCGCCCTGTTGCTGGGGCTCGGGGTGGGCGCGGTGATCGGGCTCCTGCAGTGGTTCGTTCTGCACCGGTACCTCTCACGGTCAGGCTGGTGGATCGCGGCGAGCGCCGTGGGCGCCGGCCTTGGTTTTGCCGTGGCCCTCGTTGTATCGGGCGCAGCGAACGGATGGCTCCTTGGGGGGATCGTCGGTGGCCTCGTCGGCGGCGCGCTGATCGGCTTCCTCCAGTGGCGGGTCCTCCGCGACGCGCTCGCCCAGGGGGCATCGTACATCTGGATTGGGGCCAGCGCCGTGGCCTGGGCCCTTGCCATGGCCCTGATCGGCATCGGCATGGACTCGGTGGCGCGGGGTACGGCCACCATGCGCCCGGGAATCATCCTCGTGGCCCTGTTGGGCCTCGTCGGAATGATCATCGCCAGCGCGATCACGGGGGCGGTGCTCCTGTGGCTCTTGCGCCACCCGGCGTCCCGGCCGCAGTAGCACAGTGGGACGCGGCGCGGGCTGCTCCGGGCGCCCCGGTGTCCGGAGGCCGGCGATGGGGTCCGCGGAAACATCAAGTGCAGCGGTCGCGGGTTCGCAGCCCAGCCGGCAAGCCGGCTGTGGGGCTCCTGCTCGCTAGGAAGGGGGCGATCGAGCGAGAACGGAACAACAGGCCGTTGATGGAAACCTCGCGACACGCGTTACAAGGCGGCCCGGTCATCGTCTCTCCGGCCGGTCGCGCTGTTAGGAGTCCGAGGCGTACAACAGTACAGAGGGAGGATCTTCAATGGCGAGTAGGAGGACATTCTTCTTGGGCTTGGCGGTGGGGGCGGTGGCCCTGCTGCTGCTGGCAGCACCCGCCCTCGCCCAACAGCCTGACAGTCCGACGTTCGAGATCCGACTGCAGGTGGCCGAAGATGGGTCCTGGTCTATTCCCTCGTTCGGGGGCGTGGACCTGGGGCTCACATCGAGCAACTTTGCCGCGCTCTCGAATCGCTTCAACCTAGGCCTCGCGGTGCCGACCATCGACACCCCAACGCTCCAGGTCGTCCAGGAACAGGACATCCAGAGCCTGGCCGTGGTGAAGCAGGGAGCCAAGACCACCATCCTGGTGAACAACGAGCCCCTGTCGGCCCTGACCCTGGGGGATGAGGCGATCGACGCGATCGGCTCGTTCGTCCCCGAGCTGGTGGACATGCTGGGGAGCGTCAGCCAGGCGAACGTGACCGTCGGCCTGCAGTTCGCGTCGGCCGCCGGTATCCCCGAACTGGACCTCACCAGGAGCCTGGAAGGGGCCCTGGCCGGCGAGGCCGCCAACACCATCGATCTCGGCGCCACCGTGACGCCGGATGGCCGGGTGCTCTCGGTCGGCGGTCTGGCTCTCGAGCAACTGGGCCTGGCGCCCATGCAGCTGGACCTGTCGATACTCCAGCAGTTCGGCGTGAACAACGTACAGGCCAACGTCGATGGCGCGGGCGTGACGGTGATGGGGAACGAGGCGCAGTGGCTGCGGCTGGACTGGAACATGGACCAGGTCAAGTCGCGGGCCTACACGGCGCTGCCCACCTTTACGGGCATGGCCCTCACCGATGATACCAAGCAGATGGTCGACGTCGCTACGGACTGGCTCGGGCAGTCGGTGATCAACGTGAACGCTCAGGTAGCCGACGAGTCGCAGGAGAGCCTGCCGACGGTGCAACTGGGCCGCCCGGTGATGGTGGAGCTCACCGACGACAACCGCGTCGTCGTGGAGGGCATCCCCCTGAACGTCGACCTTTCGAGCACCATCGGCCCCTACCGCGACCAGATCGACACCATCGCCCTCAAGTGGGATGGCGCCCGGACGCGGCTATACCCGGTGGTGAACAATCAGCAACTACCATACATCACCATGCAGAGTGAACTCGTCTCCACCATCGGCAACACCTTTGTGGGTGGCAACCTGCCATGGGACGAGTTGTCCGGCGTGCTCGGGAACCTCGGCTTTGACGTGGGGATCATGTCGCAGGGCGGCCAAGCCCCGGACCTGTCCCTCGCCGAGTACGACGCGGTCCCCGGTCGCCGCATGGCCATGGCCGTGCCCAAGGTGACCGTCTCGCGGGCCGATGGCTCCATCGCCGTGAATAACGCCCCCATGCCCCTCGCCCTGGTGCAGAACCTGTTCGGCGTCCAGGTGGCGGATACGATCCGTCAGCAGGTGCAGGCCCTCACCGGCGTGCAGACCGCCGAGGTCGTCATGGGTCCCGCCGGTGTCACCGCTGGGGTGAACGGTGCCGAGGCTTACCTCGTGTGGGATGACGATCTGCGGGACAACCTGGTCACCGTGGCCATGAGCATCCTGCTGGCCGATCGCGAGATCGACCTGACCCCGTTCAAGGAATCCGGCGTCGGCGCTGTGTTCCCGGCGCTACGCAACCTGCCGCGGACGCTTGAGGTTGGCATGGTGCGCACCCTGCTCGACGTGCTGACCCAGATGGACTTGGGCGTCGAGGTGGATGTGCAGGACGATCCGCTGCCGCCGGCCTTCCTGGATACCTTTGCCGCGCAGTTGCTGCCGTCTACGATGGCTTCGGCCCAATAGGCCGAGAATCACAACCCGGCACCACGCCGGAACAGATACGGAATTGCCAAGCGCCGCCCCCGGTAACACCGGGGGCGGCGCTCATCTTACCTTGTGCTCTCCCGGAAGCGGCCGTGCGGTCTGTGCGGCCGCTTCCGGGAGGCTTACTTGGCCCTAGAACGAGATCCGATCCGCCTGGATCCAGCCGAACTGCTCGGCGTCGCCGATGGTCCAGGTGATGTACAGCCAGCGCACGCCGTCCGCACAGGTCTCCTCGCGGATGACGCCCACCCGCTGGAGCTGGTAGACGAACCCCGAGTGCCCGCCCCGGCCGCAGGGCAGCGGGAACGTGTAGGCCTGCACCCGCGCAAAGGCCAGGATCGGCTGGGTGGTTGGCGTCGGCGCAGGCGTCTCCGTCGGGGTGGCCGTCGGGGTGGCCGTGGCCGTCGCCGTCGGGGTGATCGTCGGAGTGGCTGTGGGAGCCAGTGTGGGGGTGGCCGTCGGCGTCGCCGTGGGGGCCGGCGCAAAGAGCGGCACCACCACCGGGCGCCACAAGAGCGCCGCCAGGAGGGTCAGCCCCAGGATGATCCCCGAGCCCATCGCCGCGGCCTTGATCTTGTTCACCAGCGTGCGCCGGGAGACGGCCGACTCTACCCGGCCGATGGTCAGCTTGGCGGCCGGCGAGAGGGGCTGGAACAGGTTCCCCTGCAGCACCCCGGCAAACTCTTCCGCCGCGATCAGGTCCCCGGCCACCAGGTACTGCTCGGCGAGGTCCACGTAGCGGCGCTCCAGTTGCCGCAGCTGCACCTTGAGGTCGGGATCGGAGGGGCTGTGGCCCTGCACGCGCTCGATCAGCTGCTGGGATTCCTGGAGGCTCTCCTCCGAGCCGCTGTTGATCAGCTTTTCCGCCCGCTGCAGGTCGTCCTCGAGCGTCTGGTACAGGTGCGAGGCGTCGCGGGCGGCCATCGACTCCATACCCAGGGCCGACTGCCCCGGGCTCAGGCGGGAGGCCAGGTCGAACCACTTTTCCGCCTGCTCGGTCCAAGAACGCTTGGATTGCAGGCTACGGCTGGCCTCGGCGCGCTCGCGGCTCTCGGCGCCGCGCTCGCGGATCGATTCCACCACCTCGCTGGAGGAGCGCATCACCCGGTCGCGGAGTTCGGCGATCCGCTTGCTGGCCGGGAACTTGATCGCCGCGTCGCGCAGGGCGATGATTGCCTTGGCCAGGTCTTGCGCTTGGGTCTCGATGTCGCCGGGGCCCAGGGACGTCGCATAATCCGCCCGCACGACGTTCTCGCGCACGGCCTTGAGGCTCTCGATCTTGTCTTGCAGGCGGGGGTCCTGCCCGTTCATCGCCTGGTAGGCCTGTTGCCACCGCTCGAGGGCCTCATCCCAGGAGTCCTCGTGCAAAAAGCCGTCGCCCTCTTTCTCCAGGCGACGGGCTCCGGCAAAGACCTCGGTCTCCTCCCGCTGGCGTTCCCACTCGCCGGGGGCCATCTTGCCGTTCTGCCGGCACAGGTTGATCGCCGTGGCGTATAGTTGCTCGGCCTGCTCATAGTCACCCAGGCGCACAAAGGAACGAGCCTTGGAGGCATTCACCAACGCCTCCTCGGGGAGCTCCTCCATGGGCACCTCGCCGCGGAGGTAGGCCTCCTCGGCTTTCTGGCGGTACTCCCGCGCCTCGCGCCAGATGGTGGAATCCTCCGGCTCGTCGCGGATCAACGAGTCAAAGATGTCCATCGCCTCTTGGTGGTGGCGAGTGCGGTACATCTTCATGGCCCGCGCCAGATCGTTCTGGGCGCCGGCCGAGGGGGCCGGCTCTGCCGCACCGCCCTCGGCGGCGGGGCCCTCCTCGGTCCGCTCTGGTTCCCGCTCCCGCGACCGAACCTTGTCCAGCGTCGCTTCGATAGACGCGTTGGTGGGCATGGATTCCAGAAAGCGGCTGACGTCTTCCCGATAGTCGGGATAGGCATCTGCGAGGCTGACCAGCTCGTCGAGCACCGGGCCGTTATCGGGGCGCTCCTGGAGCATGTTCTTTAGGATGCCGAGGGCGGTGTTCTTGTCCCCCGTCTCGGCATACACCTGGGCGCTGCGCAGGCGGGTCTGCCAGTCGTTGTCGTCCGCCTCGGAAGAGGGCTGCGTGACGGTGATCAGGCTGGCCAACAGGTCGTTCAGACCGTGAACCTCTGCCTCTTCCGGGTGATCGTTGATGAATTGTTCGACGGCTTCCCGCGCCTGCCGGTACTCTCCTTGGGCTTTCAGCCGTTCTACTTGGCTCGTGAGCTCGTCCACCGAGGTGGAAGACACCGAGGTCGAGGACGCAGCCATTATGTCCCTCCTGTCACCGTGCGTGACCTAGCCGTTTCCCTCCGTGCTCTGGACCTGCCGCCCGCGCTGCGGCCTCTAGGGGAGGATCCAGCCATCCTCCAATAGCTCGCGCACCAGGCGGCTGAGCCTCTTGGGCTCCTTGTACTCGGCCGGCAGAAAGCCGATGCTGGCTTCGGCAAAGTCCCTGCTGGCCTCCTCGAGAAGTCGCTGGGCCGCACGGAGCTTATCAAGCCCCCGCCGCATGCTGGCCCGGCACTGTCGCGCGCCCTCGTTGGGGGGCTCGCAACCCTCAATGTCCCACCCATAATACACGGCACACTCTTGCACGTCACGTAGGAATTCCGTGGCCGTGTGATATTGCCCGAGGAGCGCCGGATCCAGCCACTGGCGCAGGCGATCATCCAGCCACTTTTCCTGCCAGCGATAGTCGACGTCCTCCCGGACGACCGGGTCCGGTGCGGAGCCGGGAGTGGCCTCGATCTTGGTCCCCGTGGCATAGGAGGTGCCCCCCAGCAGCATGGGGTAGAGCACCCGCTGCGCCACGAGCTGGATGTCCTGGCCCTTGTCGGCCGCCTCGTAGGGCTGGATGCGCCGCGACACGTTCCAGTCGATGACGATGACCCGATCGCCGTCCCAATAGACGTGCTCCGGCTTGGGATCCCAGTACAGAATATCCCGAGAGTGGATCTCGACCAAAAACTGGGCGAGCTGCAGCGCCATGCCCAGGACGTCGTCGGAGGGCAGCCTCACCGAGTGTGGATTGCGGCGCACCAGCCGAAAGAGGCTGTCCTGGCTCGGCATCCGCTGCAACACCAGGTAGGGGAGCTGGCGGCGCTCAAAGGCCTCATCCATCGCCTCGGCAAAGCCTTGGGCATCCATCCCGTAGCTCTGGGCTTCGTACGCCTGCCCCTGCCCATCGCGGGGCCAGAGGTAGCCCATGTCGTACAGCCGCACGACGTTCGGGTGCCCCTGCATCTCCACCAGGAGGTCCGCCTCGTTCGCCAGCGTGCGATAGTAGGCGTAGCAGCGCTCCTCCGGAAGCTCAAAGTGCTCCGCGCGGAACACCTTGATGGCCCGCTGTCTGCCGTCGCCGTTGGTCGCCACAAAGGCCCGCGCGAAACCGCCCGGGGCCTCGTCGATATCCACCCCGATCTGGTACAAGTCGGCGATCCGGGAACCGATGGTCAGTCCTCTCATGCAAGCCCTCTCCTACAATGTACAGGGGGTCTAGTGCACCACCTCGGCCTCGGCCTCGCGGATCCACGCGTGCGCGCCCTCGCCGATCACGAGCACCACGCGTGCCTCGCCAGCGGGCGCGGGCAGTGGCTGGCCGGCGATCACCAGATCGCCCCGCCAGGTGATATCGAACGTCTCTCCATCCAGGCCGCGGACGATGGCCAGTTCCACCGGTTCATCCAGGCGGCCGTCGGGGAGGGGCACGACCTGACGGTCGCCGTCGAGCGGGCTCCACAGGTGGAGCGCCCAACGTCCCGCCTCCGCTTCCGTGGCGGGTCCCCACACTAATAACACAAAAGCCGGATTCTCGTCACTCCCGGGAACCTGCACGCCCCACAAGGGGCGCTCGGCCGTCCCTGCGCCCTGGGCCGAGATCATGCTGCCCCGCACCCGGATCGACACCACCCCGCCGGGCGGTTCTTCCAGCGGCTCAAAGGCCGTGGTGTATAGGTCGTAGGCGTTCTCGGCGGCCTCTGCAGGGTAGACGGCCGCCGCCTCGGTTTGCTCGCGGATGAATACGTCGTTCAGGTGCCAGGCCAACCCCGTGCCGGTGTGGCTAAAGTACATCCCGTGATCGGACCACTCGCCCAAGGCCGGGTCCACCAGCGACACGGTGGTGGTGGATACCGGCGCCGCCGCCGCCAGGCCGCAGCCCGCACACTCAGAGTCGGCACCCCGCAGCGCGCCCACCAGCCCCACCAGGCCGGCCGGCGATAGCACGTCGCGGTGCGCACCGTAAAATGCTTCCGCCTCCGGCAGCCATGCGTCGGCCGCCTCGTCGCAGACGCCCGCCGGGCAGGCGGTTTCCAGCAGCGCAGCGTAGGAATCCGCCACGACCTCCGCGGGGCTTGCCTGCCCCTCCACCGGCGGCTCGCCGAACCAGGCGTGCCCGGCGAGCTTGAGCCCTTCCTCGACCGCCTTTGCCCAGTCGCCCTCCTGGGCCAGCGTGCCGAGCGCGGCCAGGCGCCCGGCGACGAGGTCGTCGTAGGCCAGTTCCGGGCAGGCAGTGGTCAGCGCCTCGCGATCGGCTGCTGCGCCCGCCAGGAGCACCAGGTCGTCGCCGGGATGGTCGGGCGGCGAGGTGGCCAGGCCGCCCAGGGTCCCACACAGATCCCGCGTCCCCGCGCAGGAGGCTTGCGCGGCGGCCAGCGCCTCGATCTCAGCCGTCTCGGCGCCCTGTGGGGCGCCGGCCAGCAGCGCCCGGGCCTCGGCAATGGCCGCCGCAGCCCCCTCGCAATCCCCCTCGGCCAGCCGGTGGCGGGCCAGCCCCGCCTGCGCCCCCCCCGCCAGGCGGGCAAAGGCGCTCGCGTCGTCCAGCGGCGCCCCCAGCACGGCGAGGTCCAGCCCGTCGAGGGCCCCGAGCAGCGCCTCGTAGGCCGCGGGCGCATCCTGCGCGAGGCTGGCCTCCAGGGCGGCCCGGCGGGCTTCCGCCGCGGCGGTCACCGCCGCCGCCATGCCGCCCTCCAACGGGCACGCAAAGCCCTCCGCGTCCGCCTCGCGATCGGCGACTTGCGCCCGCTCCCACAAGATGGGGAGGCGCTCGAGGTCGGCGCGCAGGTCCTCCGCAATCACTGCCGCGCCCTGGGTGCGCAGCCAGACGCAGTCGTCCAGCGCTTCAGCCGCCCGGCGCTCTTCCTCCGTCATAGACGTCGCCTGCTGGGCCCAGAGTTCCCCGAGGGCCGCCTGAGCGGCCGCGTCATCGCCCCCTTCCAAGAGCCCCTCGATGCGGGCAATCGCCGCCCGGGCGGCCGTCCCCCCCGATAGGCCCAAGCGGTTGCCCGTGTCGCCATCGCGCACCAAGGCCAGCGCGAGGGCCAGGGCCAGCACCCCGACGATGGCGGCGCCCCCGATGGCCCAGCGCATGCCGTCGAGCTGTCGGGTGGCGTGCCGCAGGGCCGGGTCGTCGACCGCCACGGCACGCCGGGGAGGCTCGGCCTCCTCGGCCTCCTCCGGGGGCGGCGGGGCCGGCGCACGGCGGCGCGGCGTCACGGGCGGCGCGCTGGGGTACCGGCGTCGGGCGGTGGCCGGCCGCCCCTCCAAGGTCGCGTTCAAGCGGGAGGCCGCATCGCGGAGCCACCCGCCGGCGCCGCGCAGCGCCTCGCGCCCGGAGGGCAGCCCCTTGCGGCGCAGCCCATCCGCGGCCCGGATGGCCCGAGCGCCGGCGCGCCGGACGAGCCCGTCGGCGGCTTCGGGCGACGGATCCGGCGCCTCATCCTCGGGTGGCTCCTCCTCCGCCTCGACGGCTTGGGCCTGTTGCGCGGCCCACTCTTCGGCCAGCATCTCCCGCGCTCCGCCGATCCCCTGCCGTACGGCCTCGATGGTGGGGGCCGGGCGCCCGAGCTCCACGGCGGGCAGCGCACGGAGTGCGTTCTCCAGGGAGCCCAGAGCCTGGGGGTAATGTCCCTCGTCGCGGAGTCGTTCGGCCTCGGTTAGCTGCTCCAGAAGGCTCCGCCAGGCGCCGGCCAGCGCGCTGATCACGGGCATGCGCGTCTCGTGCAAGCCATTGGCGGCCGCCAGCGCCTCCGCCCAGTGCCCCCCGCGGACCGCCATGCGCAACTCGCGGGTCAGCGCGATGCCGCGCAACAGCCCGGCGCGGTAATCGTCGTCCTCCGGCAGGTTCTGGGCCACCACCTGGGCCAGAACCTGCTGTTCCTCATCGGGGCTGACCAGGTGCTGGCTGCACTCGGCCATCACCTCCAGCCGCTTTTTGTGCTCCCGCAGCGCCTCGTGCTGGGGCGGCGGCGCATCGAGGTCTTGCAGCGCGTCCTGCGCCCGCTCGTGGGCCAGCAGGGGGTCGTCGGGGTCAAAGAGCACCGCGTACGCCTCGGCCAGGCCCGCCACGTAGGCGGCCGGCTGCCAATCGGCGTGCCGGCGGCGCACGCCGACCGCCCACTCTCGGGCGGCGTACCAATCCCCCTCCTCCAGGAGGCGCAGCCCCTCGGCGAGGTGCTCCTCCTCCCGCTCGGCAGCCTGCTGGGCGATCACCTCCCCGGCGAGCTCCAGCACCCGGGTTTTCAGGCTGCTGCCGGGCAGCGAGGTAAAGGCCGATTCCACCTCGGCAAGGACCTGCTGCTCCAGCTTGGCCCAGGCCCGCTCGTTCCAGCCGTCGAACTGGTGGATCCGCTGGAACACCGGCTCCAGCCGGCGGAGGCGTTCCGCCTGGCGGGCGGGGGAGGTGTTGTCCGGGTCGATGCGCACCACGGCGGCCACCTCGTCGGCGGCGCGGTCGAACGCCTCGGCGACCAGGGCCTCCTCGGCGGCCTCGCAGTGGCCCACGACGTCTGCCGCCCGCGCGGCGCAGGCCCCCAGGTGCTCCTC
>JAAZBQ010000601.1 GCA_012513725.1 Chloroflexota bacterium | reverse complement strand
CTGCCCCGCAAGGACGAGATCATCGCCTGGGTCCGCGGCGCCCAGGCCTAGTGTCGCCGCACAGCGAGACAGGAGGCCCTGGTGATGGTTACCATCCGCATCATCGGCACCACGCCGCCGTGCGCCAGGTGCGAGCGCGCGGCGCGCGAGGCCGCCAAGGCTGCCGAGCGCTTCCCCGGACAGGTGGAGGTGCTCAAAATCGACGCCCTGAGCGAGGAGGCCGAGGCGTTCGGCCTGTTGGTCACCCCCGGGGTGGCGGTGGGCGACGAGCTGATCGCCTCGGGCAAAGTCGTGCCGGCCGACGCGCTGGCCAAGCGCATCCAGACACTGTTGGGAGGCTGATCCATGGTGCATCTCGAGATCTTTTCCGGCGATCCCCCCTGCCCGGGGTGCGTGGGCATCATCGAACTGGCCCAGCGCGTAGCGGCCCGCTACCCGGAGGACGAGCTGCAACTCTCGATCCTCAAGGGGCAGGAGGCGATGGCCAAGTTCGAGGAGTACGGACTGTTCTGCGTGCCCGCGGCGGTGGTGAACGGCTCCATCCGCATCGAGGGGATTTGCCCCACCGAGGCCACCCTGAACAGCGCCCTGCGCGAAGGGGGATTATGTCAGAAGTAACGGTACACGCCTTTCTCTCCGTGCCCCCCTGCTCGGGCGGAGTGGCGGTCAAGCGGCTCCTGACCCGGGCTCAGCAGGAGTTCGGCGAGCGGGTGGAGGTCGTCGTGCACACCGGCCACGACGACGCCTGGGACGAGTACCACATCAACAACGCCCCCGGCCTGGTGGTCGGCGACCTGGTCAAGTTCGTCGGCCTGGCGCCCGATTACGAATCGCTGGTCGGCGCCCTCCGGGAGGCCGGCCTAGAATAGTCGACGGGAGGCGCCATGCGCACCGATTCCACCAATGCCCTACCCACCCTGGCACCCGACGCGCTGGAGACCCTGATCCGCCGGATCGCCGCCGGCCAAACGCCGGGGGACCGCTCCGCGGTGAGCATGTACGCCATCGTGGATGCCCTCGCCGTTGCCGCACACCTCGGCGACGGCCCGGTAGGCTGGCGGCGACGCGTGGGCATCCAGCGCGCCGTCATCGACGCCGTGGCGGACATCGAGGGGCTGCAGTTCGTCGAGGCGGACGTTTGATGCGGCGGCGACTTTGTCTTCCTGGAAGGAGGACGCCGCTGATGCCCCGCTGGATCGCTTACCTGCCGCCGGTCCGGAGAAGCCGTTGGAGGACGCGATGAACGCCGATTCCCTGGACGACATCCTTTCCTCGCTGAACCCCGCCAGTCTGGAGGCCCTGGTGCGCGGCCTGGCCGCCCGTCAGGGGGAGGGGAACCGCTCGGGCGTCTCCCTGCCCGACATCATGGAGGCCCTGACCGGCGGCGGCGACCTCGGCACGGGTTCCGTGGGCTGGCGCCGCCACCTGCGGCTCAAGCAGGCCATCATCGATACCGTCGCGGGCATCGCCGGTATGCAGTACGTCGAAGGCGACGCTTGATGAGGCAGCGATTTCGTCTTCCTGGAGGGAGGACGTCGCTAGAGTGATGCGGGCTCTGGAGAGCCTGGAGGTTTCCGATG
>JAAZBQ010000076.1 GCA_012513725.1 Chloroflexota bacterium | reverse complement strand
TGGGGGTGGTTGAGTCCCGGTGGGCTCCTCGGTCTTCAAAACCGCTGTGGGGCGCCGCAGAGGCGGCCCTGGTGGGTTCGACTCCCATCCACTCCCGCCTGATTTCGGCCCTGGTGCAACATGCGGCATCAGGGCCTCTTTCTATCCAGAACCCATTCCGTCTGGGAGACCGGCAAGGGAGGCGGCACCCACTGCGGCTTCACGAAGCGTACAGCCAGCACCGGACCGCTCGGCCATCCACCGAGGCGTTCTCCGGCGCCTCCTCCTTGCAGCGGTCCATGACCTGGGGGCATCGCCCGGCGAACTTGCAGCCCCCCATGAGGTACTCCTCAGCCTCGAGCATGGCCAGATCGGTCCGGCCCTCCCACCGTTTGTCTGGATCCGCCTCGGGAACAGACTGCTTGAGGAGGCGCGTGTACGGGTGCATCGGATCGCCCAGGACGCTCTCGACGGGCCCGCTCTCCACGATCCAGCCCCTCAACATGATAGAGATGCGATCGGCGGCATAGTAGGCCGTCGCCAGATCGTGCGTGATATAGATCACGCTCACCCCCTGCTGCTCCCTCAACTCCTTGAGGAGGTTCACCACGGACATCCGCAGGGAGGCGTCCAACATGGAGACCGGTTCATCGGCCACCAACAGGGCGGGATTCGTGATGAGCGCCCTGGCGATCGCCACCCGCTGCAGCTGGCCGCCCGACAGCTCGCTGGGGTACCGCCCGCCGATCTCCTGCAGCGACAGGCCTACCGCGTGGAGCGCCTCGTCCACGGCCTCGCGCGTCCCTCCGGCCCGCTCTGCCCGGTAGTTGTGCGCCGTGGTGAACAGGTACTGCTCGACCCTTTTCAGCGGACTGAACGCCGCATACGGATCCTGAAAGACGGGTTGCACCTGTCTCATGAACCACGATCGCTTCTCTCGCACCGTCAACTTGCTGACGTCGCGACCGCGAAAGGTGATGCTCCCTGCCGAAGGGCTGATCATCCCGAGCACCATGCGAGCCAACGTGGTCTTGCCGCTCCCGCTCTCGCCCGCCAGCGCAACGATCTCGCTGCGATCGGTCTGCATCACCAGGCTGGCCTGATCGACCGCATGGAACCGCGTCACCGCGAGCCCGCGCCGAATGGCAAAGGTCTTGGTCAGTCCCTGAACGTTCAACAGGCTCTGCTCGCCTCGTTCGTTCATCGGCTTTCCCCCGCGACCAGGAAGCAGGCCACGCGGTGGCCCTCTCGAATGGGAACCATCTCCGGCGTGGAGTGCTTGCAGATCTCCATCGCTTCAGGGCAGCGGGGATGGAATCGGCACCCACTGGGCACGCTATCCAGAGCGGGCGGCGTGCCCGGAATGCTGATGCGTGCGGACCGGTCTTCCAGGGAGGGGAGCGACCGGATCAGGTAGCGGGTGTAGGGGTGCTGTGGCGCCTTGAAGATGGTCCTGGTGTCGGCCTCCTCGATCAGTACGCCCGCGTACAGCACGCCGATCCGATCGGCGAGGTTGGCGTGCACCCCCATGTCGTGCGTCACCACCACGAGCGTGTTCTTTTCGCGCTGCTGCACATCCTTGAGGAGCTGGATGACGCCGCGCTGGACGACGACGTCCAGTGCCGTGGTCGGCTCATCGGCGAGAACGATCCGCGGCCGCAGGATGGTCGCCAGCGCGATCGTCACCCGCTGCCTCATGCCGCCGGAAAGTTGGTGTGGGTAGGCGTCCAGGATCTGGACCGAGAGCCCCAGATCGCGGACATAGGCTCGGATCAGGTGGTCCGCTTCTCGGCGGGGCATGGGGTGGTGGGCCGCCACAAAGTCGCCAAAGGTGTGCCGAACGCGACGCACCGGGTTCAGCACGTGCATGGAGCCCTGGGGTATGTACGACACTTCCTTCCAGCGGATGCGCTCCCGCTCCTGCCCGAGCATCGTGAGGGCATCTATGGGCTGACCGTCGAGCATGTACCACACATGGCCGTCCAGCACGGTCAGTGGAGGCACGACCATGCCCAGCATCACCTTGAGCAGCGTGGACTTGCCGCACCCCGACTCACCGGCGATGCCGTATACCTCATTCTCCCGGACCTCAAAGGATACGCCATCGACTGCCTGGACGGTTCGCCGGACACCGTACGCATCGGTGCGATAGTAGGCCTTTAGGTCCTTAACCTCCACGACGGCTGTCACTCGCTCACTCTCCTGTCGCGGCTATCCTCATCTGGCGGGTCCGTGGATCGAGGTACTCGGAGAAACACGTGGATAGCAGGTAGAACGCCACCACGATCAAGATCGAGGCGCCGATGGGACCGGCCAACCACCAGAACCTGCCCGTCAGCATGGCCTGGTAATAGTTGGCCCAGTAGATCATGGTCCCGATGGTCATCGTGCCCAGGTCGCTGAGCCCGAGTATGGATAGCGTGATCTCCATCCCGATGGCCCAGAGAAATCCACTGACCATGTCGGCCAGCAGGAAGGGAATGAGAAATGGCACATGCTCCTGAGCGACGATCTGCAGGGTGCCCGCGCCGGAAAACACCGCGGTTTGGGTGAACTCTTCCTCCCGCAGGCTCAGGATCTGCGCGCGGTACCGCTTGGACGGCCACGCCCAGTCCAGCACGCCGAGCAACAGCGCCAACACCCACAGAGTCAGGTGGGCCCTGATGATGAACGATATGAGGATGAGCAGGGGCAGGCGCGGGATGACGATGAACGTGTCCGCCAGCGCAGAGAGCAGCCGATCGGCAGTGCCGCCCACGTAGCCGGAGAACGAGCCAAGAAAGATCGCGATGCCCCGCCCGATGGTGACCGCGAGCCCTGCCACGAGCAGGCTGTTCCTTACCGCAAAGGTCAACAGCCAGAAGACATCCTGCCCCAACGACGTGGTGCCAACGGGGTGCTCCAGCGAGGGCGGACGATCCCTCGGCACGACGCGCCGATCCTCGGGGTCGTACGGCGAGACGAACGACAGCACGACCATCAGGAGCGCGACGAGCAACAGGATCGCGCCCACGCGGAACGAAGCCTTTAGACGAAAGAGATCTCTCAGGACCGCCATATCGTGCTCCCCCTCCCGGCGGGATCACCCGTATCGGATTCGTGGATCGAACAGGGGATACAGTAGATCGACAAAGAGCGCTGCGGTCGCGATGCCCACGATCGAGAACAACGTCACGCCAAGGAGAAGGTTAAAGTCCGTCTGCGCGATGGCCGTAAAGATCGTGTAGCCAATCCCCGGATAGGAGAACACGACCTCGGTGATCAGCGCCCCCTCGAACACGGCTCCCAGCGATAGGCCCAGGTCGGTGATCTGCGGCAACAGGCTGTTGCGCATCACATAGCTAGAGATGATCCTGCGGTCCGGCAGCCCCCCGATCCGCGCATAGGTCACATAGTCGCTGGAGATGATCCTGGACGTCAGGGCCTTGGCCATGATGAAGCGAAACGCCGTGGCGATCACGATCAGCGAGACGGCGGGCAGAAAGCCGTGCCGCACGACGCTGCGAAGGTACGTGAAGGTAAAAGCGGGCTGGCCTCGCCCCCCGCCGACCAACGGGAAGATCGGCAGATAGTAGCTGAACAGGATCACCAGGGTGAGCGCCAAAATATAGTAGGGAATGGGGTATACGGTGATCAACACCTTGTCCAGCGTCTTGGCCCACAGGCTATCCGAGTAAAAGCCGGCAAGGGTGCCGAGGACCACGCCCAGCAACCACGAGACCAGCACAGAGGTGCCGAGGAGGCCCACCGTCCAGGGCAGCGCGTTGCGGATGATGGTGGTCACCGGTGTGGGAAAGGACCCCAGGGAGGGCCCCAAGTCGCCCTGGACCAGGCGCCTCCAGAACTGCACGTACTGCTCGAACACCGTCCCCTGCAGCCCGTAGAGGTCGCGCAGGGCATCCTGGAAATCTGCGACCGCCCGGGGATCCATCATCTGCATTCCCGCGAGCCGGGTGATCGACTGCTCGACGGGATCCGTGGGGAGCAGTCGGGGGATCAGGAACGTCACGGTGATCCCCACCACAATGACCACGAGCCATTGCAGCAGTCGTGGCAGGATGTACGATTTCACAAGGTTCATGGGCCACCTACTTGGGACTCCTGGATACTTGGCTACCCTGCCCAGGATGGGGCGCAGGGAAGGGCATGGTCGCGCCCTTCCCTGCAGCAGAAAGCCTATTCGACTACCGGCTCGACGAACGGAAGGCTAAAGCGGCCACCCATGAACCAGTAGAGCGGCTGCCGGTCCGGTGCTTCGGATGTCGGCCAGCCGGTCCAAAAGTACTCGTCCACCGTGACGAACTTTTTAAAGCTGATCGTGGTGGTGGTGTACTGGTTCTCGGTCAGGAGCTTGAGAGCGTCAAAACCGAGTTCCAGCACTCTCGGGTCGTCGGGATGCAGTAGGCCCATCTCGTCGGTGATCTCGTCCAGGCCCGGCATATCGGAGCGCAGCATGTTGTTGCTGCCCGTTCCGGCCGTGCTCTCGCCGATCGGCGTGTAGAATTGCGTGTGCTTGCCCAACAGGCCCTGCCAGAGATCGGGCGAGGCGTTGACGAGGAGGTTCCCGCCACCCCAGCTGGAGGTGGCCATAAAGTCCCCGGTGTTCTGGCGCGTATAGTACGGATCCCGTTCCAGGCTGATGATCTCGACGTCGATGCCGAAATCGCGGATCTGGTCCTGGAATCCGATGGCCAGCCGGTACACATCCTGCTCGTCCGGAGCGGCGATCATGCTGATGGTGAATGGGCTTCCATCGGGCAGCAGCCACTTGCCATCACTGCCCTTGGTAAAGCCGTTGTTCAGCAACAGCGTCTCGGCGACATCCGGGGCGTGTTTCCACCAGCCGGTGCCAAAGCGGTCGCGCAGACCCTCTACGTCGTCGGCCTCGGGCACGCTGTACCCTTGCTCCCGGGCCCATTCGGCGATCTGCTGTGGGACGGTGGGATCGTACGGTTGGAACGTCTCCCCGTTGCCCAGATCGATGGTGAGCTCCTGCAGCCAGGGTTCGAGCGGCACGTGGTAGATGGCCATGTGGAGGTCCGTCGCAGGCACCGGAATGGCCGTCACGCGCGTGACGCCGCCGATGTATTCCGTTTGCAGCTCGACGATATCGAGCGCCAGGGCCAACGCCCAACGCACGTCCTTGTTGTCGAATGGCGGGATCGTATAGTTAAAGCCAAAGAAGCGGGCGTCGAGCTCGTTCGGATACGCCCACGGGAACTCGGCGAACCACGAGCGCGCGGTCGGGGTGCTATCCAGCAGGGCCTGGAACGCCTCGTAATCCACGTCCATAAAGATGTCCAGATCATGCCGCGCCATGGCGATGATCTTGCGCTCGCTGCCACCGTAAAAGACGGTCAGCACATACTCGGGCCCCGCCTGCCCGGTGAGGATCCCCGGCGTCGCGCGATCCCAGTCGTCCCGCAGCTTGTACAGCTCCCAGTACCCGGTGGGATCGGCGTCCTCAAAGACGTACGCCCCGAGGGAGACCGGCGGGTAAAAGTCGAACGTCCTCGGATCCTCCACGCCCTCCCAGATGTGCTTGGGCATGATGTACAGGGCGTTGTACCGAGAGGTGAAAAAGGCGTGGAAGCGTGGATTCGGCTCCTTGAGGGCAAAGACCACGGTAAAGTCGTCGGTCTTTTCCACGCTGTCGACATAGAGCGACATCTCGGCCGACCAGAGCATCCCGGGCGTGTCCATCAGCATCTCGACTGTATAGACGAGGTCATCCGCAGTGAACTGCGTCCCGTCGCTCCAGTAGACGCCCTCCCGAAGCGTAACGGTCATCTGGGTAAAGTCATCGCTATAGTCGGGGGGCGCGGCGGCGAGCGAGTCGATCCACTCACCCGTCTGCTGGTCGAGGTACCAGAGCGTGTCAAAGGCAAGACCCTGCCGTGTGGGCGTGGGGGGGCCACTGACAAACAGGTTAAAGTTGTTGACCACGCTGTAGCGGAATATCTGGTCGATGACAAAGACTTGCTCTCGGGGGATCTCGACGGGGATCTGTGTGTCGATACGCCTGGAGGGCGCTTCCGCTGCAGGCTGTCCGACGGGCTGCGCCTCGGGCACGGGCACACAACCGGCCAGCCCCGGGGTGAGAATGAGCAGGATCGCTATCAGCGCAAGCAGTCTGGTCCGCATCCTAAGCCTCCTTGCTCCTGTGATCATCACAAACAGCGTCACGATCACGCGACAGGGTACGGGAGTACCACCCCCTTTCGCACGCGTTCGTCTCGCCGCACGCATCGCGGCGATGCCACCGACCGGCACAACATCACAGGGAGGCGGCTATCCACTAACTGAGGGGACGCGGGGGCCACCACGCACGGCGAGGATTGTCGGCCGTGGCAGAGGCACAGGGACCAGGCGGTCCCTACAGATGCAAGTGTAGCGAATCCGCATGTCGGCGTCAAGCAGTGTTTGTTGCCACTCCTATCCTGCGTAGCCCATGTCGCCTCGGCGCCACCCATGGCGCAAGAAACCGAGGAGAGGACAGGATGCACAGGATGGATCCTCGCAGGCGCTCGTCGAGGGTCGCCGTCGACTCACGTACCCGTTGACATCCCTCCCACCCCTCGGTATGCTGCGGCTACTAGATCATGCAGATGTACTGCACCAGGAGGTGATACATGGCGACCTCCAACCCTCCCCCCGACTCGGACGAGCCTGAAAGAAAGACAGTTCGCGCCGGCCGCCGGCGGCCGAGCGGCTCCCAGCCCGCCGGGCGACGGGAGCGCGCCGAGGCCCCGCGGCGCGACGAGCGGCCCGGCCAGCGCGCCGACGTCCCCCCACAGGGCGCTCCCCCGTCGCAGGGGCCGCGCCCAGCGCCCTCCACGGCCCGGCCCGCCGCGGGGCTCGGTGGGCTCGGAGGCCTGGCCGGTTGCTTGCCCTCGCTGCTCAAGGGTCGCGGCCTGCTGCTCCTCGCGGGCCTGGCGCTCCTGTACTTTGTGGTCCTGCGCCCCATGCTCTCAGGCGGGGGCGGCGGTGGCGATGGCTCCTCGGCCCCGGACGGTAGCCTGGGGTTCGCCCCCACCGCGCCGGCCGCTACCTCGGCGCCCCTGCCCACCCGGGAGCCGCTTCCCACCCGCGACCCCGCCCTGGCGCCGGCCGGCGCCGAGGACCAGACGTGGCTCGTCATGCTCTACCAGGACGCCGACGACAAGATCCTGGAGAAGGACATCTACGTCGACCTGAATGAGGCGGAGCGCGTCGGCTCTACCGACCGCGTGCACATCGTGGCCCAAATTGACCGCTACGACGGCGGGTATGCCGATGACGGCAACTGGACGGACACCCGCCGCTATTATGTCACCCGGGATGACGACCTGAACCGGGTGGGATCCCAGCTCGTCGACGAGATCGGCGAGCAGAACATGGCCGACGGCAACACCCTGGTCGATTTCGTCACCTGGGCCACCACCACCTACCCGGCGGACAGACTGGTGCTCATCATGTCGGACCACGGCATGGGCTGGCCCGGGGGCTGGAGCGACCCAGCGCCCCCCGTCCAGGGCCGCAGCGACACGCCGCTCGCCTCGGCGCTGGGCAACCAGATGTACCTGGACGAACTGGACGAGGCGCTCGAGACGATCCGGAACCAGACGGGCATCGACCGGTTCGAGCTCATCGGCATGGATGCCTGCCTGATGGCGCAGCTCGAGGTGTACGCGATGCTGGCGCCCCACGCGCGCTATGCGGTGGCCTCGGAGGAGACGGAACCGGCCCTGGGTTGGGCCTATGCTGGCTTTTTGGGCGCCCTGGTCGACGACCCGGGAATGAGCGGCGCCGACCTAGGCCGGCACATCGTGGACACCTACATTGTCGACGACCAGCGCATCGTCGACGACGCGGCGCGCGCCGACCTGCTCGGCCGGGGAGCGCCCATGGGCAGCCTGTTCGGGGGCGTGCCCTCGAGCGAGCAGGTGGCCACTCAGATGGGGCGCGATATCACGCTGAGCGCCGTGGACCTCGACGCGGTGAACGCGGTGGTGGACCGGGTGAACGACCTGGCCGCCGTCCTGCAGGAGGCAGATCAGCGGGGCGTGGCCCAGGCTCGCAACTATTCCCAATCATACACGAACATCTTTGGCCGACAGGTGCCGCCAGCGTACATCGACCTCGGGCACCTGGCCCATCTCTTGCAGCAGGACAACGCCGGCCCCGAGGTCAGCCAGGCGGCGGACGCAGTGTTGGCCGCCGTGCAGTCGGCCGTCGTCGCCGAAATCCACGGGGAGGGCAAGCCGGGCTCCACCGGGATCGCCATCTACTTTCCAAACTCTCAGCTGTACCGGGCGCCTGCTGCCGGCCCCGCCTCGTACAATGTGATCGCCGGACGCTTTGCCAACGTCTCGCTGTGGGACGACTATCTTGCCTACCACTATACCGGCCAGGAGTTTGACCCCGGCGCGCGGGAGCCCGTAGCACCCCCATCCGGCGCAGCGGTCTCCGCCCCGGGCCAGGGCGACATCCAGATGGCGGCCCTGGAGCTCTCGGGTACCGTCGCGGCCCCTGGGTCGCCGATCCTCTTGAGCACCGACATCACGGCCCGCAATCTCGGCCACATCCTGCTCTTCACCGGATTCTATGACCCCAACGCCAACTCGCTGAACGTGCTGGACATGGACTATCTGGAGAGCGAGGACACCCGCGAGGTAAACGGCGTGTTCTACCCCGTGTGGCCCGACGAGTTCACGCTGGAGGTCGAGTGGGAGCCACTGGCCTTTTACATCAGTGACGGCGTCGACGCCGTGCCGGCCCTGCTGAATCCCGAGTCCTACGGCGCGGCGCCCGAGGACGCGGTGTACACCGTGGACGGCATCTACACCTACACCGACGGCGAGCAGCGCTACGCGCGGCTGCACTTTCGCGATGGCGCGCTCCGCCAGGTCTTCGGGTTCAACGGAGATCCCTCGGCCAGCGCACCGTGGGAGATCCATCCGGAGACCGGCGACCGCTTTACGGTGCTCGAGCGCTGGATGGACCTCGACGAGCAGGGCCGCGTGGTGAACCAGGCCGTCGAGGAGGGCGACACGCTGACCTTTGGTGAGCAGATGTTCACCTGGCAGGAACTGGACGCCGCCGTCGGCGACTATGTCGTCGGCCTGATCGCCGAGGACCTGGATGGCAACAAACAGCAGGTGTACGCGCAGGTGACCGTCCAGTAGGTCACGGGACAGGCGACCGATACGCTGCACCGACCATACGATGTAGGGATGGACCGGCGTTGACGATGGACGAACTGAACGTCCTGGCAGAAGAGGTCGGCGCGCTGCTCGTGGCGCGCGGCTGGCGGTTGGGGCTGGGGGAATCGTGCACCGGGGGCCTCGTGGGCCACGCCGTCACGAACGTCGCGGGCTCCAGCGCCTTTTTTCTGGGGGGCGTCGTGGCGTACGCCAACGAGGTGAAACGCGACGTGCTGGGGGTGCCGGAGGAGGATCTGTTGACCCACGGCGCCGTGAGCGCCCCGGTGGCCGTGGCGATGGCCCGGGGCGCTCGACGCGTGGTGGGGGCCGAGGCCGGCATCTCCATCACCGGCGTCGCCGGGCCCACCGGCGGCACCCCGGAGAAGCCGGTGGGCACCGTCTACATCGGCTATGCCACCCCCCTGGGCGAGGGCGCGGTGCGCTACCGCTGGGGGGAGGATCGCCTGGCGAACAAGATCCTGTCGGCGCGGGCCGCCCTGGCCCTCTTGCGCGATATCCTCACCGGAGATCCGCAGAACGCTGCGCCCTAGTCCTCCGCCCGGCGTAGGACGTGGATGCGGGGCTCGAGGTAGCCACGCTCCCAGGGCACCCGCAGGGGATACGTCGCCTCCGGCACCCAACGCCCCCCGCCCCGCGCCAGGGCCTCCTCGAACACCCGGTGGCTGGCGGTGATGAGCACCAGCGTAGCCCCCGGCACCGCCACCCGCGCCGCCTCGGCGAGGAGCGCCGGATACAGCGCCTCGTTCTCTCGCCGGGTGCCCACTAGGAGCGCCCAGGGGAGATCGGCCACCACCGTGTCGAATTGGCCGGCACCCAGGGGCGCCCGGCCGGCGCCGGCCCGCACCATGTGCGCATCGGCCAGGCGGCCCGCCGCCTGCAGGTTGTCGCGGGCGCAATCGAGCGCCCGGGAATCGATGTCGATGCCCAGGACCGCGCGCGCCGGGCCCTCTGCCAGGCGCTCCACCAGGAAGGTTCCCGACCCGCAGGCCAGGTTCAGAAAGCGCTCCTCTGCCCGGGGCCGCGCCAGCGTCACCATGACGTGGGCGATGGTGGCGTCCAGCGCCCCCGGCATGTTGCAGACCCGCCAGGCGCGAGCGGAAAGGGGGCGCGGAGTCCGGCGCACCAGCACCTGCCACCCCTTGCCTCCCGGGGCCGGCCGCACGGCGATCTGCAGCTGCGCCTCCTCCTCGTGCAGCGTCAGGCCGGTTGCCCGGGCGATCTCGGCCTTGAGGCGCTGGAACACCGGCGAATCGGCCCCCGCCGCGCTCACCCGAAAGGTCTCAAAGGCGCCGCGGGGCTGCCGGGCCATCACCCCCTGCAGGAGCGCGGCCAGGCGCGTCAGGTGCTCGTGGCCGAGGAGCGCCTTGGGCCGGGGCACGGCAAAGGTCTCCACCCGGTGGATGGCCACCACCGAGCGAAGCGCATCGAGGGGGGCGTCGGCGCCGACGTAGGCCATGGCCACCCGGCCGGGCGCCGGGCGCCCCAAGAGGCGCACGCTCTGGCCGAGCCGCCGGCGCAACTCGTCCTCGGCAAAGGGCTCCAGGCCAAAGAGGGTCTCCGCCTCGTAGGCGGGCGGAGGGCCGGCGGATCCTCGCGGCCCGCGCTTCCGGGCGGAGTGCTCGTGCGGTGGCCCGCCGCTCGGGCGGCGATCCCTCGGGCCGCCTGGGCGCGGCCTGGACCCCGGACCTCTGCTGCGATGCGTCACGAACCCTTCCTTTCCCCGCGACGGGCGCGTCTACAGTGCGTGTCGCTGGCGATACGCCTCAAAGAGCAACACGGCGGTGGCCACGGCCACGTTCAGTGATTCGGCGTCCTCGGCCATCGGCAGCCGCACACTCTCCTCGGCCAGCGCCTGCGCCTCGGGCCCGGGGCCGTGGGCCTCCGAACCGACGATCAGGGCGGTGGGTGCGGTCCAATCCAGCCCCCACGGGGTGTGTTCCCCGTGGATGTCGGCGAGAACGCAGCGCATGCCGTCCACCAGGTGGCCGATGGCCGCCCACTCTAGGTTGGGCACGATCCGGAGCGCCGCGTGGGCGCCCATCCCGGCGCGCACCACCTTGGGGGCGTAGGCGTCCACGCAGCCCATCGTGAGCAGCACGGCCCCGACGCCCGTCGCCACGCAGGTCCGCAGGATAGTGCCCAGGTTACCCGGGTCGCGGACCTCATCCAGCAGCACGACGAGGTCGGCGGCGCGGGCCGCCGCCAGGTCGGGCGGGGGCATGCGCGCGACGGCCAGCACGCCCTGGGGCGTCTCCGTATCGCTCATGTGGGCGAGGACCTGGGGCGTCACCTGGTAGGCGGGCGCCTCCGCCTCGGCGAGGGCAGCGACGAGGGGCTCGCCCTGGGGCGAGCGGGCGAATTCCTCGGTAAAGAACGACGAGGCGAGCTCGCTCCGCAGGGCGAGCGCCTGGGCCACCAATCGTTGGCCCTCAATCAGGTAGCGCTCGGTGCGGTAGCGAACCCGCCTCTTGTGCAGGGAGCGGACGTCCTTGGCGCGGGGGTTGCTGGTACTGGTAATGGTCCCCAGGACCGCCAACGCCTACTTACGCCCTGGCCTCGCCGGCCATCTGGGCCAGGCCGGCAAAGGCCTGGGGATCGCTCACGGCCATCTCGGCCAGCATCTTGCGGTTGATATCCACACCCGACTGCCGCAGGCCGGCGATGAACCGGCTGTATGACAGGCCGTTCTCGCGAGCGGCGGCGTTGATGCGGATAATCCACAGGCGACGCATGTCGCGCTTGCGGTTGCGCCGGTCGCGGGTGGCGTACGAGAGCGACTTGAGCATCGCCTCGTTGGCGCGCCGGAACAACCGATGCTTGGTATGATACTGGCCCTTGGTGATCTTGAGCACTTTTTTATGCCGCGCACGGTGGGCCACGCTTGCTTTGATCCTGGTCACCTTACACTCCTCTTCTCGTCGTGTGAACCGGCCTCCGGGGAGGCCGAGGCGCTGCTACCCTTTGTGCTTGGCGATGTACGGCATCAGGCGCTGAACGCGCTTGATCTCGCCGGGCGTATCAACTTCGA
>JAAZBQ010000600.1 GCA_012513725.1 Chloroflexota bacterium | reverse complement strand
TGGCGAACTGAATGTGCTGGAGACCCGTGCCGAAGCAACTGGCCGAGATGACGAGTTGCGCTCGGCCTCCGGGCAGAGAGGGGTTCGAGTTCATGCCGGTAACATCGTAGAAGATGCGATCCTCCGTGTCTCCGTCCGGGTAAGAGACAACGTCGCCGAGCGAGGCAGTCGAGTCGAGCGGTACGGTCAGGCTATAGCTCGCATCCGGAGGGCCCACTTGCGGCGTGGGCGTCGCGGTGGGTGTGAACGTGGGCGTCGGGGTCGCCGTAGGCGGCACGGCCGTGGGCGTGAAGGTTGGCGTCGCCGTCGCCGCTGCTACTGTGGCAGTGGCGGTAAAAGTCGGGGTCGCCGTCGCCGTGGGCGGCACAGTCGTGGGTGTGAACGTGGGGGTCGCGGTCATCGTGGGTACTGTGGCGGTGGCGGTAAACGTAGGGGTGGGGGTGGCCGACGGCAGCCCCGCCGGCGCAGTAACGGTCGGCGTTGGCGTGCTGGTCGCGGTGGCCGGCGTCGTGGCGGTGGGCGTGGCGTTGGGGGTGGGAAGGCCAACGTCGGCCGTGGCCGTCGCCAGGCCGGTGGGGGTGGGCATCCCCTCCGTGGGGGTCGCCGTAGCCGTCACTGCCTCGTCCGGAGTGGCAGTCTCCATCGGCGTGGCGGTCACCGTAGCATCGGGTGGCGCCGTGGCGGTCGGCGTCGCGGTGCCCGGTGTGGGCGTCGGGGGCGGAGTCGATGTTCCCTCGGGGGTTAGGGGCGGCGGAATGGTCGCGGGAGGCGCGTCGCCTGCGCCGTTCAGTATCAGGGGTACCAGCAGGGTGAACGGGCCGGAGGCTTGCAGCGCCCCCCGCACCGCAGGTGCATCCCGGAGCCCAATTAAAACCAACACGAGCAATATCAACACCAAAGAACCTAACATTCGCCTGCGTAACGATAACACTATCATCCCTCCCACGGCCGCACTCAACCAGGACCGACGATACGGTGCTGTGCTATGCGAGGGAGAGGCGATGGGGAAGCGGGGGAGTGCGGGGTAATGCCGTCCGCTGGTGGTACGCGTCGCGAAGAACAATGGACATCAACGAGCCTATTGTTAGCCTAGCAGCATGCACCGCTCCCGTCAAGACTTTTTCTGGAGACCTGGCCGGTGCCGTCGGCGGTGACGTTTCTATTCAAGTTAACCTAGAATTAACCGTAAAGGGATTGGCTTGCGCCCGGGAACCCGCTATAATGGGGCAGTACGTGGTGGCAGTGTCCGCCCCGGCCATTTGCCGACCTCAGACGCCTCTAGGGGCCGCATCGAGCGCGACACAAGGGAGCGTATGGCTCGCCTACACCGTCTGACGATAGCGATACTCGTCCTGGCCCTGCTGGCGGCGGCCTTGGCTCCGTTGGCGTATGCGGAACAACAAGATCCTCGCGTGATCGACAGCGAGGTGCTCCACACCGGCAGCCTCCCCGAGGCCCCCCTGGGCGGCGGCCTCGTGTTGCAGGGCACGTCGCTCCCCGGCGACCCCTATCGGTACGTCCTCACCCTGCTGAACCATACCGAGTGGACCGTCCCGGCGGCCCGCGTCCTGGACCGCTACTTTCCGCCCGATCCAGACGTCGCCGAGATCAGCAACGAGTGGTTCCCTCGCTCGCTGGAGCCGGGTAGCGTGGCCTCCATCGTGCTCTCCTTCGCCGATGGCGCCGTGGTGGAAGGGTGCCACCAGCTGGAGGTCAGCGTCGCCGACGGGCTGGGCACCATCCTGATGGATTGCAGCCCCCCCGGGTCGACGACGATCTGGTTCGTGCCCATCGATCCGGCTATGGAGGCCTACCTCTCCCAGCCGCCCCTCACCCAGGTGGAAGCGATTGATGGCAGCAAGCTGGGCATCCACGTGACCAGCAACTCGTCCCCCGCCATCATGGAGTTCGTCCGCGAGGCGCAGCCGGCGGTGGTGATGGCGGTCGGCGATATCGGCTGGCTGGCCGACGTCAAGGCGGCCTCTCCCGAGACCATCACGGTGGCGCGCTTCCAGAACGAGCAGCCGATGGAAGGCGATCCCGTGGAGGCGGCCCAGGCGTTCGTCGCCGCGCACGCCGATGCCTACCTGACGCACCCCCAGGTCGATTACTGGCTGGGTTGGAACGAGCCCTCTATCGACAGCCGGGAGGACATGGCCTGGTTCGCCGAGTTCGAGGCCGAGCGCACGCGCCGCATGGCGGACCTGGGCTTAAGCGTGGCGATCGGTAACTTTTCCGTGGGGGTGCCCGAGCCGAGCGAGTTCGAGCCCTTCCTCGCGGCGGTGGCGGTGGCCCAGGAGCACGGAGGCGTGCTCGCCCTCCACGAGTATTCTGCTCCCTCCATGCGCCAAGGCGTGGGCGCCGGCGTGCCGGGCCTGCAGCTGAACGACCAGTACGGCGCCCTCACGCTCCGCTATCGCATCTGGTACGACCACTACCTCCGCGCCCACGACCTGGTGATCCCCCTGATCATCACCGAGGCCGGCATCGATGGGGGCGTCTTGGTCAAGCAGGGGATCACGATGGGCGGCTGGCGCGACGCGATCGACGGCGGGCAGGAGTACAGCCCGGCGGCCGTCCGCTCGTACATGGAGCAACTCTCCTGGTACGACGAGGAACTGCGCCGCGATCCCTACGTGCTGGGCTTTGCGGTGTTCAACGCCGGCGACCCCGACGGGGAATGGGCCACGTTCGACGTGACGAGCATCCTGCAAGAGTTCACCGACCTGATCCGGAGCAAATAGCCCGTCGCCTCGCAGCCCCAATGACGAACAGCGCCACCGGTATCGGTGGCGCTGTGTGCTATCCGGCGGTTGTTACCGCGTCCAGCCGCGGCCTGCGCGGGTGCGCCGGGCCGGGCGCAGGCGGCGCAGGATGCGGTCGTGGAAGGCCGTGCGGGTCACGTAGGAAAAGGCCTCTAGCGCGGCGCGCGGCGGGGTGCGGTGCGCGCACCAGCCGACGGGCACCTCTCGCACGCGGGCGCCCATGCGTTCGGCATAGTACAGGGCGCTGACTCTGAGGCCGTACTCGCGGGAGGGAATCGCGTCCCAGGGAATGCACTCCAGGAGCGCGCTGCGATAGCAGCGCAGACCGCTGGTGCAATCGCGGGTGGCCAGGCCCAGGAAGGCCTGGGTGAGCCGGTTGCCCCCCGCACTCAGGGCGCGCCGCCAGCCGCCGGCCGCCCGTTCGCTCTTCTCGGCGAATCGCGACCCCACCACCAGATCGGCCCCGTCCATCTCGCCCAACAGCACGGGCAGCTGCTGGGGCGAGGCGTGGGGATCCAGCTCCAACACGTGGGTGTATCCCTGCTCCAGCGCCCAGCGGTACGCTGCCAGGTAGCCGTCATCCGGCGACGGGGCGTGCAGCACGTGGACCTCGTCGCGCTCGCGGGCCAGGCGGTCGGCGTCGCCGTTCGCGGGGTCTACCAGGAGGACATCAAAGCGGATGGGGAGGGCCAGGATGGCATCGACCAGACGGGTGGGGGGCTGCGCCTCGCTCCAAGAGGGCAACACGACGAGCGGCAACCGGGCGGCCATGGCGGGTGCTCCTTTGCAATAGAAGGGACAGGATGGGCGACCGGAGCCGGCCGTTTCGTCCGCGCCGGGCGGCGCCTCACCCTTATTATGGGGATTCATCGCGTATCGGCAAGTCTACCGGTGTGCTCCCCGCGGCGCCCTCCGACAGGCCGCCGGCATGGGTCTCGGGCGGCGGGGAGAGCAGATCCCGGATGGCGCGGATGGCCCTCAGACCCTCCCGCGCTGTCCGCGTTGCGCGGGAGGGTCTGAGGGCCATCCGTGGAGACTCTAGCGCGCCCAGCAGGGGTCGAACCTGCAACCTACGGATTCGAAGTCCGGCACTCTATCCATTGAGCTATGGGCGCATCCCGCCCCGTCCGGAGCAGCGTACACATCTTACCCCCAAATCGCACCGGGCGGCAAATGCCGTCACTGCAGCGTGACCACCACTGCGATGCGGCCCCGGCCCGATTCCAGCGCCTCCAGCGCCTTGCCCACCACCGTCCCCGTCTGCGGATCCTCGGCGCGCATGGCATGCCCCGGGGTGGGCGAGGACACCAGCAGGTCCCCGGGGAGGATGGCGCCGTAGGTTGCGTCTACATTGACCACCGCGTAGGCGCCGAGGGTCACGGTGCCCAGGTACTCGCCCGGCGCGATCTGGCCCTCGCCTTCGGAGGCAAAGCCCTCCCCTGGCACGTAACGCCGGTCCACCACGCCGAGCACGGCCCGGCTCTCCGCCCCCTCCGTCCGGCGTACCCGCGGCACGGGGATCTCGCCGGCGACGGGATCCGCGACGCCGACGACCTCCACCAGGTCGCCGCGTTCCAGCGGCATCTCCCCGGCGTGCAGGGCGATGTCCGCGACGTAGCCAGACTTGCTGCCGCTCACGACCAGATTGCCGTCGATACGCGCATCGCCGCCTACGGTGAGATCGCGCCGCACATCGGCGCCGCCAGCAACTCGGATGCCGACCTCCCCGCCAAAGTAGGCGTCCCAGTACTTGCCGTCCAGGTTCTCGACGTACAGCGCCCGCTGCCCAGTGCTGGTGAAATAGCCGCCATAGTGTCCCTGGCTCGAGCCGCGCACGCCGATCCCGTTCACGCTGGCGCCCTCGACCCCCGTGCCCGCATGGGAAGAACCGTACACGCCCAGGGTCTCCCCGCGACCGATCACACCCCCCAGGCCGGAAAAGGCCGGCGCCAGCGCGACGTCGCCCGACGTAGCCTGCACGCCGGCGCTGTGGCTGCTCTCGGCGACGACGGCACTGGCCGCTACGGCGGAGAATGTGCCGGCGTGATCCCCGGCGTCGACGCCCTCGGTCTCGGCCACCAGCGCCGGGCCCTGGGTGCTGCGGATCTCGGCGCCGGTGGCCTCTTCGCTGGTTGCCCGGAGGCCGGGGCCCGTCACGCTGTACCCCTCGAGGCCCGCGCCGTTGGTCGACTCGCCGCGCACGCCGCCTCCGTAGGTGGATATGCCCATTACGCCGGCGCGAGTCGCTGCCGCCGACTGGCCGTACACCCCGTACCCGTGCTGGCTGCTCCCCTGCACCCCGGGGGCCAACGGGCTGGCCAGGGTGCTCTCGGCGTCGCTGTGCCCATAGACGCCGACGCCGGTGCTGGAGATAAAGTAGCCGCCATAGCCCGCGCCCTGGGCCGTGCCGGCGTTCTCGCCATACACGCCAGAGCCGTCCTCGCTCAGCCCGTACACTCCTGCGCCGCGGACGCTACTGCCCCACAGTGCGGCTCCGGTGGAGAGGTTCGTTGCGGAGAGGAGGTTGCCGCTCGTTGCCCCCTGCACGTGGATATTCGGCAGCAGCCCGGCGGCGTAGGGCGTGGCGAGGATCTCCTGCCGTGGGGAGAGGGTCTCCCCGTCGACGTAGATGGCCAGCCACAGCGTGCGGCCGTCCAGGAGCCCCTGGGGTACCTGGAGCACCACCTGGAACAGGCCTCCGTCTACCGCCACATCGAGGATCCCCGAGCTCCACAGGGCGGGTACGCCCCCGGAGCGGGCGCTGTAGAGCCGAAACTCCATGGGATAGGCCCCGGTCAAGGGCTGCCCCTCGCTATCTGTGAGCACTCCCTGGTAGCCAATGGCTACCGTGTGCTCCTCAGCATCCTGTGCGAGGGGCGCCGACGCCGGCAGTGCCCCCACGCTCGACCCCAGCGCCAACCAGATCACGAGTGCTGCCGCGGCCCAGGCCCGGCCCCGTCGTCCGCCCATGTCGCCCTCCTCGGTGTCGCGTCGATGGAGTTGAGACAGCCCAGCATGGATAAGGCCACCACTATCGTGGTACGGGGACTATCGGATCCGCCCTTTGGGCGGCAGAGAGACATCGGGGAAATCTAGCCGAGGCGATGTCGCAGGAGCGTCAGCGCCTCCTCGCGATTGCGTACTAGGCCCTGCACCTGGGCCTCGCGGACCTCCTCGAGGAGCGCGCCCACCCGCGGGCCGGCCTGCCCCCCGAGGAGGCGCACCACGTCGCCCCCATCGAGGAGCCGGGGGGGATCGACCACCCACTCGCACTCCCGAAACCAGGCGTCGAGGAGTGCCAGAACGAGGGTCTCCACGGCGCTCGACGTGCCGGCGCGGGCCAGGGCCAACATGGCCCCCGCGAGGCCATCCTCATCGTAGGCGCGGTAGTAGCGGTAGGTGCCCAGGGCGCCCTGGGCACCGCCCGGAGGGCCGCTCAACACCTCCCGCGCGGCGCGCACGGCGCGCACGAGGAAGCGCGTCTCGCGGCCGCTGAGACGCAGCCTGACGGCCACCGGGCGCGGGTCCTCCACCTCGCCGAGGAG
>JAAZBQ010000599.1 GCA_012513725.1 Chloroflexota bacterium | reverse complement strand
TAGCGAGGACCATGAGCAACCGATTGGCAGATGAGGCCAGTCCTTACCTCCTCCAACACGCCGACAAACCGGTGGACTGGTATCCGTGGGGCGATGAGGCGCTGGACCGGGCACGGGACGAGGACAAGCCCATCTTTCTCTCGGTGGGCTATTCGGCGTGCCACTGGTGCCACGTGATGGCCCACGAATCCTTTGAGGACGAGCAGATTGCGGCCATCCTCAACGAGCATTTCGTCGCCATCAAGGTGGACCGCGAGGAGCGGCCGGATATCGACCGCATCTACATGACCGCCGTGCAGGCCATGACGGGGCGCGGCGGCTGGCCGATGTCGGTGTTCCTGACGCCAGAGGGGGAGCCCTTCTTTGCCGGCACGTACTATCCCCCCGCACGCCGGGAGGGGCTGCCCGCTTTTATCGACGTGTTGCAGTCGGTGATCGAGGCCTGGGAGCACCGACGCGAAGAAGTGCTGGGCGTCGGCGAGAACGCCGTGCGGATGCTGAACCGGGTGTACGCCCGCCAGGCACCACGAGACGATCTGCAGGGGTTGACCCAGGAGTTGTTGCGTTCGGCGCAGGCGGGCCTTGCCTCTCGCTACGATCACCTCCACGGCGGCTGGGGCGGCGCGCCCAAGTTCCCGCAACCCATGGCGCTCGAGTACCTCCTGCGCCGGCACGCGCTCACCGAGGAGGCCAACACCCTGGCCATCGTCGAGGATACCCTCCTCGCCATGGCCCGGGGCGGCATCTATGACCAGGTGGGCGGCGGATTTCACCGCTACGCGGTGGACGATCGCTGGCTCGTGCCGCACTTTGAAAAGATGCTGTACGACAACGCCCAGCTGGCGCGGGTGTACCTGCACGCCTGGCAGGTGACGGGGCGGCCGCTCTTTGAGGCCGTCGTCCGGGAGACCCTGGACTTCTTGCTGCGGGAGATGGCCGATCCTGCCGGCGGGTTCTACTCGGCGTTGGACGCCGACACCGAGGGGCGGGAGGGCGGCTACTATCTCTGGACGACGGAGGAGATCAAGGAGGTCCTGGGCAAGGAGCAGGCCCTCGCCCTGATCAAGGCCTACGGTCTCACCGCGGGGGGCAATTTCGAGGGGGCCAACGTGCTGGCCTACGTCGGCGACGAGGTGGATCGCCCGGCGCTGGCGGACCTCCGGGAGCGCCTGTGGCGGGCGCGAGAGAAGCGCACCCGTCCGGCCGCCGATGACAAGGTCCTCACCTCCTGGAACGGCCTGGCCCTCGCCGCCCTGGCCGAGGCCGGCCGCGCCCTGGGCGAGCCCCGCTACCTGGAGGCCGCCGTGCGCACCGCGCGCTTTCTCCTGGAGCACCTCCGCCGCGACGACGGCCGGCTGCTGCACGCGTGGCGCCGAGGCCGGGCGCATGTCGCCGGCTACCTGGAGGACTATACCCACCTCGCCGAGGGACTGCTGGCCCTGTATGCGGCCACCTTTGACCCCGCGTGGTTCCGCGAGGCGCAGGGGCTCATGGAGCACGCCATCGCCCACTTGCGTGCGGACATTGGCTTTTTCGACACCGGCGACGAGCATGAACGCCTCATCGTGCGGCCGCGGGAACTGGAGGACAATGTGACCCCCTCGGGGAACGCCATGGCCTGCACCGTCCTCCTGCAGTTGGCCGACCTCACCGGCCTCGACGTGTACGCCGACCTGGCCCGCCAGAGCATGTGGCCCGTGCAATCGCTGGCCGCTGCACATCCCCTGGGGTTCGCCCAGTGGCTCATCGCTATGGACTATGCCCTGTCGCCGCGGCTGTCGCTGGCGGTGGTGGGCGATCCTGAGGACCGGGCGACCCGCGACTTGATCGGCGTGTGGGAGGAAGGGTATCATCCCCATGGCGTGGTGGCGGCGGGCCTGCTCTCCGGAGGGGACGACGTGCCGCTGTTGCGAGGCCGGCCGCAGCTCGAGGGGCACGCCACCGCCTACCTCTGTGGGAACGCGGCCTGCGAGGCGCCCACCACCGAGCCCAGCGTGTTGCGGGATCTCATCGCCGTGGGCCGGGGCCGGACGGCGGCCGCCGGACGATGAGGGCCTGACGTACAATCACCGATGAAAGGAGCGTGCCATGTCGGCACAAGGCAAGCGTGTGGCCATCCTGGCCGAGGACATGTACGAGGATCCGGAACTCTGGTACCCCTACTACCGGCTGCAGGAGGCCGGCGCTGAGGTGACCCTGGTGGGCCCCGAGGCCAAGACCTACGAATCCAAGCACGGCTACCCGGCCGAGGCCACCCTAGCGGCGGGTGACGCCAAGGTGGACGACTTTGACGCCGTCATCGTGCCGGGCGGGTTCGCGCCGGACCGCCTGCGGCGCTACCCGGAGATCCTGAACCTGGTGCGGGGCGTGCACGAAAAGGGTGGCGTGATCGGCGCCATCTGCCACGCGGCCTGGGTGCCGATCTCGGCCGGGATCATGAAGGGCAAGCGGGCCACCTGCGTCGCGGCGATCAAGGACGACCTGGTGAACGCCGGGGCCACCTACGTCGACGAGGCGGCGGTGGTGGACGGGAACCTGGTCACCTCGCGGACGCCGGCCGACCTGCCCCAGTGGCTGCCGGCGCTCATCGAGGCGATGGGCAAGTAGTCTCCTGCTTTGCCACAAACATCACGGCCCCGGGAGTTGTACTGCCCGGGGCCCTAATGCTATCGTCTGCTTTCGCTCAGGCCGGCACCCACTCGGCCATCGCGATCTCCAGGTCTTCGCGGAGCATGTCGGCGTTGTCGCCGGTGTGCACGCCGACGCAGACGGCGTCGCCGGGGCGCATGTTGCGCGCCGCATCGGCCAGGCCCTCGGCGGCGCTCAGCCGCCCGGCGGCCAGCACCTTGTAGTGGATGGCCGGCCGTGAGAGGGTCTGGATGAGGGCCACCCGCTCGGCGCGATCCTCGGGCGCAAAGCGCTCCTCCGCCCCGTGGATGTGGTGCGGCGAGGCGGCCCGGGACGAGGGGTTATAGTAGCAGGCCATGTAAAAGTCGAGGT
>JAAZBQ010000598.1 GCA_012513725.1 Chloroflexota bacterium | reverse complement strand
GCGCAGGCCCGATGCCGCATCGCACTCTGCCCGACTCAGCCTCGACCCATCCCCTCCTCCCCCACCGCGGGCCGTGGTACGTGACCACGGGCCGTGGCATGTGCCATCACCTGCGCAGGCCCCGTGCGTTGCGTATCGAGCCACTCGGCGTCCGGCCTGAGGTGCGCTCTGGTCACCAGGGCCGCGGCGCACGCCGTTCGTGATGACTGAACCTGAGGCACGGCGCACCCTATCCTCCTGGCGTCCACCTCTCGTCGCGTGCCATCCGAGGCTCCCGGTACTCTGGCGTCTCGCGCCGGCCGCCTGTACGGCCGGGGCTCTCCATGCCGCTGGGGCGGAGGTCCGCGTTGGGAGACACGATGGAACTGCGGGACATCCTACGCATCATCTGGAAGCGACTATGGGTCATCGCCCTGGGCATCCTCCTGTGCGGGGCGGGGGCGACGATAGCCAGTAGCCGCATGCCCCGGATCTACCGGGCCGCGGTCACCATGGAGGTCGACCGGCCCGCCAGCGCCCCACTGGCCTATGCGTCCATCGCGACGGGCGAGAACCTCGCGCTGACGTACAGCGAGCTGCTCAGGACGCGCCCCCTCCTCGCGGTGGTGATTGCCAACCTCGATCTGAACACCACCCCCGACGCGCTGCGCGAGACGGTTACCACCCATCTGATCCCCGAGACGCCGCTCCTCGAGCTGGCCGTCGTGCACTCCGATGCCGAGCGGGCCGCCGACATCGCCAACGAGATCGCGACCACGTTCATCGCCTTGCGGAGCCAGGAGAACCAGCGCGAGCACATGGCGGCCTTTGAGGGGCAGACGATCGCCCAACTGGCCAGCCTCCAGGACCTGATCGCCCGCAAGCAGGCGCTCATCGACCGCGCGCGCCTGACGTCGGGCGAAGAGGCGAGCGAGGAGGTGGATCCCGCGCTGGAAGCCGCCCTGGTCACCCAGCAGGCGACGTACGCCAACCTGCTCTCCTCGTACCTGAGCATCCAGAACGCCCAGTCGCAGTTCTACGACGTCAAGATCGTCGACCCGGCGGTGGCGCCCACCGTCCCCATCGGTCCGCAGACGCCCCTGCACGCGTTCCTCGGCGCCCTGCTTGGCCTAGTGGCCAGTGGGGGCGCCGTGTTCCTCCTCGAGTACCTCGATCGATCGGTCAAGTCGGCCGACGACGTCCGGCGGGCCGTCGGCAAGCCCACGCTGGGGAACATTCCCCGGTTGTCGAGTACCGCGGCGAGCGGCGCGCTGATCTCCTGGTCCGACCCGTACTCGGCCGCAAGCGAGGCGTTCCGCACGCTGCGCACCAACATCCGCTTTGCCGGCGTCCAAAAGACGCTGACGACCCTGCTGGTGACCAGCGCCGAGCCGGGAGCGGGCAAGACGACCGTTGCGGCGAACCTTGCCGTGGTGTGTGCCCAGGCCGGGCTGCGGGTGGTGCTGGTGGATACGGACCTCCGCATGCCCCACCTGCACGCGGCGTTCGGGCTGGATAACCTCGCGGGCCTGACCGACCTGCTGCTCAGTAACGCCGAGGACCCTAGCACCTATGCCCAAGAGACCGAGATCGACAACCTGCGCGTGATCTCCAGCGGTCCCCTCCCCCCAAACCCGGCCGAGTTGCTGGGCTCCAAGCGGATGGAGTATGTGCTCAAGACGATCCGGCGGCAGGCCGACATGGTGATCGTCGACTCGCCGCCCGTGTTGGCGGTGACCGACGCCGCCGTGCTCGCTCCCAAGGCTGATGGCGTGCTGCTGGTGGCCCGCATGCACAAGACGGCCCGAGACGCCGTCCGCCATGCAGCGGAGGCCCTGCAGCAGGTAGGCGGCGAGGTGGTGGGTGTCGTGCTGAACGGAATGCCGATGCCCAGGTCCTCCTTTTACCGCTACTATGGCGGGCAGTACGGCCCGCCACACCAGGCCGCAGGCAGTCGGATCGGCGGGCTGCGCCGGCGGGGGCGCCGGACGGTGGGCGAATGGGTGAATCACAACGGATAGGGTTGCACGCCAGGCCAGAGGCAGCAAGGAGAGAGTACCGGTGATCGGGGCCATCGCCCAGCGGGGAGAACGAGCAGACCTGTCCGGACGGGTGATGCGCCTGTGGCTCATCGGCATCGTCGTGCTGCTGCCCATCGAGCTCGCCAAGCTGCCGCTGAACGTAGACCTGGCCGACCTCTGGATCATCCTGGGTCTCCCGATCGTCTGGGCGTTCTTTCTCGCTGGCCGGCGCGTCATCGCGCTGTCCTACGCCGTGCCGCTGTGGCTCATCATGCTCTCCAGCATCGTCAGCGCTTTTGCCGCGCCCAACCCAACCCTCAGCGTCGTGACGATCATGAAGGAGGGCTTTCTCTCCCTCTGGTTCCTGACCACGGCCAGCGTGCTGGCCATCCTGGGCGAGCGCGATCTGCGCCTGGTCCTGATGGTCTGGCTGATCGTTACGCTGCTCCACGGACTGATCATCGTGGCGCAGTTCCTCTCGCCGCCCGTCTGGCGAACGATCGCGTCGCTGGCGGGCCGATCGACGGCTGCCGTGCACTATCGGCCCTCGGGCCTGTACGCCAACGCGAACAAGGCGGCCCTCTTTCAATTGGTGGGCTTTGTGCCCCTGCTCCTGGTGCGCCCGCCCCGCCGGGTGGCGATGGCCCTCGGCATCGTGCTGTTCGGCACGATGGTGGCCACCGGCTCCATGGGTGCGTTGCTGGCCTTTGTCGCCGGCGCAGCCGTGGCTCTGCTGGCCGTCTCCTGGATCGCCAACCTGGGCCACACCATCCGCTTGGTGGTGCAGTTGGCCATCGTCCTGGCACTCATCGGCGGACTCGTGGTGGTGGCGGTCAGCCAGAACGAGGGCTACCAGCAGCACCTGACGCGGATCCTGTTGGGGCGCACCGAGCGCTCCTCCGGATCGCGGTTCAGCCTCTGGGACCGCGGGCTGAGCGTCTATGCCAGCCACGGCGCGTACCTGTGGGGCGTGGGGCCGGAGAACTTTCGCGTGGTCGACGGCGCGGGCAACCAGCTGCATAGCGATATCCTGGCGTTCCTGGTGGAACGCGGGCTGCTGGGCGTGCTGGGGCTGGCGACCTTTGCCGCCCTCGCCGTCAGCCGGGCGATCCTGGTGCTGCGGGCCTACATCCGGCGTCCTGGGCGGGGCCACCTGGGGCTGATCGTCTTTGTGGCCCTCCTGGCGGCGGCCGGCGTCGAGTCGCTCACGCACCAGACGTTCCGCCTCCATGACCTGTGGCTGGCCCTGGCCCTCCAGGAAGCCACGTTGCACAAACTGACCGAGGCTTGAGCATATCCGTCTGATCCCCTTCCGCGCTGTCCTCATCTCCTAATCCGCAACCCGTGCCGTAGAATGCAGTGGACATTGGAGCCGCTCGATGCGGATTGAGTTGATCGGTTGTACGAGCGCCGGCAAGTCTACCCTGGCCAGGGGCATCCTGGAGGGATGCCGGGCGGACGGGCTCGACGTGGTGCTGGGCGATGACCTGGTCCTCGGGTACCTGGGGCTATCTCGCGTGGGCTACCCCCTGCTGCGCTCGCTGCTCCTGAACCTGATGGGCGTGGCCGCCGGCCTGGCGTCCTGGCGGAGCAGTCGGCCCCTCATGAGTGTGGCCGTGCGTATCCTCCGGCCGCTGCCGATCCCTCTCCCGACCAAGGTCCACACGCTGCGCAACGTCCTCAAGCGGTTGGGCATCGACGCCCTCGTGCGGCGCCGGAGCGCCGCGGGGCGCGTGGTCCTCCTGGACGAGGGCGTGCTGCAGGCGGCCCACTACCTCCTGGTCCAGCTCTCCGTGCCTGTGGATGGGGAGGCCCTCGCCGCGTTCGCCCGGCTGGCGCCCCGGCCCGACGTCGCGGTGTACCTCCGCCCGCCCGAGGCGGTGCTCGTCGCCAGAACCCTGGCCCGGGGGCACCCGCGGGTCCCCCGGGGTTCGCCCGAGGCGGCGGCGGTGTTCGTGGGCCGGGCGGTGGAGACGTTCGACGGTCTGGCGCAATGCCTGGCGGAGGATGGCCGGCTGGTGACCGTCGAGGATGCCGGAGAGGTCCGGGTTGGTGCCCACCAGCGGAGCGACCCGTCGGTTCAGCGGGCGCTGCAGGTCCTCCGGGCCGGCCTCGCGGCCGCCGGGGCAGGGGACCTTGCGGCCACGCCAGTTGCGACCCCGGGCGCCGGCGCGACCGGCAGGGCCGGGTAAGGCGATATCCATGGGGAGCCGCATGAGACACGTCGTCGCCATCGCACTGATCGTATCCTGCCTGGGACCCCCGGGCCGCACGCCGGATCTCCGGCCGCGGGCCGAGTACTATCTCGCCCCTGCCGGCAACGACGGCGGGGCGGGCACCCTGGAGGACCCCTGGGCCACCCTGCAGCACGCGCTGTCGGTCCTCGCGCCGGGGGACATCCTGACCCTGCGGGGCGGGCGGTACCATGCGCAGGAGATCGACATCCGCCTGACGGGCACCGCCCAGGCGCCGATCACCGTGCGCTCCTATCCCGGCGAGCGCGCCATCATCGACGGCGGGGTGCCCGACTTTTTGTCCGCCCCGAACGATGCCTGGGAGCCGGTGGATGCGTCGATCGGCCTGTACCGGAGCCGGCGCACGTTCCCGACGGATGTCGACGTGGCGCGCGCCTGGCTGGTGGAGGACGACGTGCAGCTGGTCGAGTACGACCGGCCGGAGAACCTGGAGGCGACCCACTATGGCCCGCTGGATGGGCACGCGCCGCTCTACATGGGCCCTGGCCTGCAGCTGCGGCCCGACGGCCATCTGTACATCCGGCTGCAGCCCAACCCCCACGACCTGACCGATGCGACGGGCGCCCCGCTGGCGCCCCTGCCGGCCGATCCGGACCCCAACCGCAACGCCATCGCCGTCTTTTTCTCCCGCTACCTCCTCCGGTTCGAGGGGGCCGGCCACCTCATCTTCCAGGATCTTGACCTGGCGCACTCTGAGTACCTCATCGATGCGCGCGACGGCAGCCACCACATCGCCCTGCGGGGTTGTCGCCTGCGCTACGGGTATCGGGGCATCATCCTGCGGGACGGCGCCCACGATTGGGAGATTCGGGATAGCGAGTTCACTAACGGCGTGCCGCAGTACGTCTACTGGACCGACGTCAAGAACCGCGGCGAGGAGGTCGCCGAGGCCTATCCCGAGTTCCAGTCCACGGCGATCACCGGCGCGATGCCCGGGTTCGCCATCCACCACAACGTGTTCCGCGACGGGTTCGACGGGCTCCGCGTCGAGGAGGGCACCACCGGCGCCCGCATCACCGACAACACCTTTCTCCGGATGCGCGACGACGCCATGAACCTCTCCCGGGCCATCGGCGAGGTGGAGGTGGCCCGCAACATGCTGTGGCACGTGATGGGCGGCATCGCCAACCTCGCCTCCGACGCGCAGGCGGGGCCGGTCTACATCCACCACAACGTCATCGACAACTCGGCCTACCACCGCGGCGGCCGCCCGGGGAACTATCGCGAGGACAACTGGCAGCCGTGGACCATCGGGAGCCCCTTCCCGGGCCACGACGACGGGAACAAGGCCTCCTGGTGGAAGCTATACAACAACACCGTGGTCACCCGCGGTGATCCCGGCCACCGCTGGTCGCCCGCCGGTCCCGACGAGGTGACGGGCAACCCGGAAAAGCGGGTGCTGAACAACGTCTTTTACGTCCTCGACGAGCGGGTCATCCTCCGGGAGGACGACGCGTCGCTGGGATCCCACTATGACGGGAACGTGTTCTACCGCCGGCACGGGGAGGACCTGCCCCTCTTTACCAGTTTCGGCGACGACGGGCGCTATGCGTCGCTGGCCGAGTTCCGGGACACCTCCGGCACCGACTGGGAAGTACACGGCCTGGAGATCGATCCTCGATTCCCCGACGCCCTGGAAGACCCCACCTACGACCCCGCCGGCATCTGGGAGCGGTACCGTCCCGGCGAGCTGCAGGTCCTGACCCCGGGGGCGCCGTACGACGGGCTGGGCTGGCCGGGAACGGCAGGGGTGGACTATCGCGGCGCCGTGCCGCCCGCGGGCGGCGAGGAGCAAGGAGGTGACACGCATGGCCGGTGAACTCAAGCCCCCGATCATCCTCTTTGGCAACACGCGATCGGGCACGTCGATCGTCCAGAACGTGGTGGCCGTGCACCCGGACGTGGTGGCCTGGTACGAGCCCCGCACGCTGTGGCTCTATGCCGACCCGGGCCGCCCACACGACGAGTTCGGCGCGGCCGACGCCACGCCCAAGGTCGCTCGGTTCATCCGCAAGCAGTTCCTGGGCTACCAGCGCCGCCACGGGAACTGCGCGGTGATGGAAAAGACGCCGGCCAACATCTTCAAGATTCCCTACGTCCGCGCCATCCTGCCCGAGGCCCGCTACCTGTACATCGTGCGCGATCCGTTCGCGTTCATCAGTTCGGTGGAGTTCAAGTGGCAGAGCCGCCTGACGCCCAAGGGCGTCCGGCGCCGGCTGCGCTACACGCCCGTCGGGCAGTGGCCCTTTTACGCGAGCCGCTTCATCAGCGACCTCTTGGGAAAGAAGGTGCTCCACAAAAAGTACTTGAGGATCTGGGGCCCGCGCTACAAGGGCATCCTCGAGGACCTGCAGACCCACGACCTCTTGACGGTCATCGCCCGGCAGTGGGCCGAGGGCTCCCGGCGGGCGGCGCGCGACCTGGCCTGGTTCGAGCCCGG
>JAAZBQ010000597.1 GCA_012513725.1 Chloroflexota bacterium | reverse complement strand
GCTATCACGTCGTGAGTTTCTGCGCATCTCGTCGCTCATCGGCGCTGGCACTATCGTAGCGGCCTGTGCGCCCACCCCCGCGACGCCCACGGAGCCCGGCGAGCCCACGGCGCCCGCGGAGCCGACCGAACCTACCGCGGAGCCGGCCGAACAGCCCACGGAGCCCGTTGCTCCCACCGGCTTTGCCGAGTCGCCCTTGCTCGCCGATATGGGCCTGCCGCCCGTCGAGGGGCGGCTGCCCGTGAACCCGCCCGTCATCGAGCCGTGGGAAGAGGTCGGAGAGTACGGCGGTACCTGGCGACAGTTGAACCAGCGGGATGACTTTGCGAACGAAGCATTGCAGTTCTACGAGCAGCTGCTTCGGTTCTCCATGTACGACTATGCGACGGTGCCAAACGTTGCCGAGTCCTGGGAAGTGAGCGAGGATGGGCTGACGTTCACATTCCATCTACTGGAGGGCATCAAGTGGTCCGATGGGGAGCCGTTGACGTCTGAGGACATCCTGTTCGGTGTGAACGATGTGTACGGGAATGCCGATCTCTACCAGGCGTATCCTACATGGCTGCGCGCGGGTGAGGAGCGGCCGACTGTGACGGCGAGCGACGACTATACCGTCTCGTTCGAGTTTCCCCAGCCTCCGGCGTTCTTTGAGCGGCACATGGGGCGCGCCACGCGTCACGTGATCCGGCCCAAGCATTACCTCGAGCAGTTCCATGCAGAGTATGCGGATGAGGCCGACCTCAACGCGAAGGTGAGCGCGGCTGGGTTCTCCAGTTGGACGGAGCTCTTCCTGAACCGTGTGGACTATAACTTTAACGAAGAGATCCCGGTCATCTTTGCCTGGAAGAGGGAGTCCACCCAGACGGATGGAGCGACCTATGTCCGGAACCCGTACTACTGGAAAGTGGATACGCAGGGGAACCAACTCCCCTACATCGACCAGGTGCAGGTACAAAAGGTCGCCAGCACCGAGGTCGCCCAGCTGGCGCAGTTCTCTGGCGAGAACGACCTCACGCTGTTCGTTGTGGGCCAGTTCCCCCGGGACACCATGGTGCTCCTGGAGAACGAGGAGGTCGGCGGCTATCACGTGATCCAGGCGCCGATCGGCGAGCCCAACGTGCTGTGCATGGGTGTGAACCTGACTCACCAGGACCCGGTGCTCAAGGAGATCTTTAACGACCGGCGCTTCCGGTTCGCCCTGTCTCACGCGATCAACCGGGAGGACATCCGCCAGCTGATCTACCTCGGGCAGCCTCAGGAGATCCGCCAGGTGGCGCCGCTACCCGTCTCCCCCTACTACAGCGAGGCGGCCGCCTATAGCCACGTGGAGTTCGACCTGGATCAGGCGAACGCCTATCTGGATGAGATGGGTCTGACGGAAAAGAACGCGGACGGCATCCGCCTGCGGCCCGATGGGCAGCCGATCGAGATTGTGATCGAGACACACTCGTTCCGCGACGACTTTTTGGAGATTGCTGAGCTCATCTCGGGATGGTGGACGTCGATCGGCATCGCTGCTACTTCCAAGGGCGTGGAGGGGACCCTATTCACCACGCGCATGCAGAGCGGCGAGCTCGATTGCGGCATCACGTTTGCCGGCCCCGGAATCTACACTCCCATCTCGCCGAGCCGGCAGATTCCGTCTGAGCCGAACTCGATCTGGGCACCGCTGTGGGGCCTCTGGTACGCGTCCGGTGGAGCGTCGGGTGAGGAGCCGCCGGAAGAGGTCCAGCAGCAGCTCGCCCTGTACGATGAACTCAGTGCGACGGTCGACCAGTCTCGCCAGGTCGAGCTGTGGAACCAGATCATGGAGATCAACGCCGAGAACCTCTACCAGTGGGGCATCTGCGATCGCGCCGCTGTGCCGGTTCCGGTGACCAACCGGTTCCACAACGTGCCCGAGGAGGGCTGGGATTGCGACTGGGATGCCGGCAACATCGGCACCACGCATCCCGAGCAGTACTTTATCCGCGAGTAGGCAGCATCGCTGCAGGCTGCCGCCTGCGGAAGCGTTGCGCCCCGCCGAGGGGGTGCCCCCTCGGCGGGCGCTACGTGTGCTAGTCGGCAGAGATCGTTGTGATGCTCTGCCGTACACGTGTGCGGCGCCTCGCCCTGCTGATGCCCTAGAAGGGAAGGGAATGCTCAATTTCATCCTGCGACGGATCCTGCTGTCGATCCCTACGTTGATCGCCATCACGATCGTCACGTTTATTGTTATCCAGCTGCCTGCGGGCGACTATCTCACGAACTATATCGCTCAGCTGCAGGCTCAGGGCACCACCATCGATGAGTCCGAAATCGTCGCTCTGCGGCAGCGCTATGGACTGGACCAGCCCATGTATGTGCAGTTCGTCCAGTGGGTGGGAAGGATGCTGCAAGGCGACTTTGGCATGTCGTTTCAGTGGAACCGACCAGTACGCGACCTCCTCGGGGAACGCATGCTGCTCACCGTGGCCATCTCGCTATCCACGTTGCTCTTTACCTGGGCCGTAGCCCTGCCTGTCGGAGTGTATTCTGCCACCCATCAGTACTCCTTTTGGGACTATATCTTCACGTTCTTCGGATTCATTGGGCGTGGGATCCCAAGCTTTATGATCGCGCTCATCCTCATGTGGGTGTCCATTTCGCGCTTTGGGGTCAGCGCAGGTGGTCTGTTCTCCGCCGAGTTCCGGAATGCCGCCTGGAGCTGGGAGCGGGTGGCGGATCTGCTTAGGCATCTGTGGGTGCCTATGCTCGTGTTGGGTATCGGCGGCACTGCCGGGCTGATCCGCATCATGCGGGCCAACCTCCTCGACGAGCTGAGCAAGCCCTACGTGGAGACGGCCCGCGCCAAGGGCCTTCCCGAGGCTCGGGTCTTGTGGCGTTACCCCGTGCGGGTGGCGCTGAACCCCTTTGTCTCCACCATCGGGTGGTCGCTCCCGGCCCTGATCTCTGGGGGCACCATCGTCTCGGTGGTGCTCAGCCTGCCCACCGCCGGTCCGCTCCTGCTGGACGCGCTGCTGGCCCAGGACATGTACCTGGCAGGGGCGTTCCTGCTACTCCTTAGCGTGCTGACGGTGATCGGCACGCTGATTTCCGACATTCTGCTGGCCGTGCTCGATCCTCGGATCAAGTTGGGGGCCTAGAGGGGAGCCATCTTTATGACGATAGCGAACGAGGACATGGAGCGCACCGGAGGCGGGCCTCCCCCGGCAGAGTCCGAAGAACGGATCTATGTCGCCTCACAGTGGCAGCTCATGTGGTGGCGCTTTCGGCGGCACAAGGCAGCCATGGTCAGCACGGTGGTCATCTTTCTGTTTATCCTGATCGCCGTGTTCACCGAGTTCCTTGCGCCAAACGATCCGCTGGCCTACTCGGTGGCCTATACCTATGCGCCGCCCCAGGCCGTGCGTTTCCACGACCCCGAGACGGGGTTCACCCTGCAGCCCTTTGTGTACGGCCTGGACTCCACTCGTGACCCGCGAACGCTGCGGCCCATTTATACCATCGATACGGAGCGCAAGTACCCGGTTCGCTTCTTTGTGCGGGGCGACTCGTACCGGATGTGGGGCTTGTTTGATGCCAACCTGCACCTCTTTGGCATCGACGATCCCACCGGCGAGGGGACGATGTTCCTGTTCGGCTCCGACCGGCAGGGGCGTGACGTATTCTCGCGCACGATCCATGCCACCCGGGTGTCGATGTCCATCGGCCTCATCGGCGTGTTCCTGAGCCTGGTCCTGGGGATTCTGATCGGTGGGTTCTCCGGATACTATGGTGGCCTGTTTGATGATGTGGTGCAGCGTATCATCGAGTTCATCCGCTCGGTGCCCAGCATCCCACTGTGGATGGCGCTCTCGGCGGCGCTGCCGCCCTCTTGGCCGACCATCCGCATCTACTTTGGCATCACCATCATCCTCTCCTTGGTGGGATGGACGGGCATGGCCCGGGTGGTGCGCGGGCGGTTCCTGTCGCTGCGCGGCGAG
>JAAZBQ010000596.1 GCA_012513725.1 Chloroflexota bacterium | reverse complement strand
TGCCCTCGGCCATCTTGTTGTGCGAGCGCATCACGGGAGAGAGGATGCTGCGGTCCTCCGGTGCGGTGTAGGAGAGCACCGTCTTCCAGTCCGGCATGGCCTGGAAGCCGAATTCGCTGAGAAAGCGACCCGTATCCTGCCGGTACAGCCCGTAGTCCTGCCAGTTGCTCCACACCATCCACTGGTGGCGATCGCCCTCCTCAGGCCCGTTGGGGTGTTCGCCGCCGTAGGGGCTGGAGACCCAATAGGGGCGGGAGGGGTCCAGCTCGGCGCACACGGCCGGCAGGATCTCGCGGTAGACATAATTGCCCAGGTACTTGGGTACGCCGACGTGCCACCACTCGTCAAAGCCCCAGTTGTTCTCGTTGTTTCCGCACCACAGGACGAGAGAGGGGTGGTTGCGCAGCGCCGTCACCACCTCTTCGGCCTCGATGCGCGCGGCCTCCTGGAACCAGTCCATCTCGTCGGGGTATTGGGCACAGGAGTACATGAAATCCTGCCACACCATCACGCCCCGCTCGTCGCAGGCCTCGTAGAACGCCGGATCCTCATAGATCCCGCCACCCCAGATGCGCAGCATGTTCATGTGCGCCTCCGCGGCCAGCCGCACATAATCGTGATAGTCCTCGGCGGTGAGGCGAGGGAGGAGGCTCTCGGCCGGGATCCAGTTGGCGCCCTTGCAGAACACTCGCACGCCGTTCACCTCCAGGATGAACGACTTGCCCTCGACGTCGGCCTCCTGGATGAGGCGGATCGTGCGGAGGCCGGTGCGGAACGTGGTCTCGTCTAGGACCTCGTCGCCGTCCAGGAGCCGGATGGTGACGTCGTACAGCGGCTGATCGCCATAGCCGTTGGGCCACCAGAGGCGCGGCTCGGGCACCTCCAGGAGCGCGTCGAGGCCCTCGACGCCCCGCACGTTGGTCACTGGCACCCGGGCCGACGCCTTGGTCGCACCCTCTAGGGTGATCTGGACCTCCGCTGAGAGGTCGGCGTCGACATAACTGTCTACCTGGGCCTCGACGTGGACGCTCGCGACGTCGTCACTGATCGACCGGGCGTAGGCGTAGGGGCTCACCACCCGGGCGCGCCGGGCGATCTCCAGCCGTACGGGGCGCCACAGGCCGATCTGCACGACGCGGGGGCCCCAGTCCCAGCCGTAAGCGTACTGAGCCTTGCGGATGTACGGCCGGGCCGGCTCGGTGGAGGAGATCAGGGGGAGGGGGCTGTTATCCCGCAGGGCGCGGATGGTGCTTACCGCCGAATGCAGGGTCACCCGCAGGGTGTTGTCGCCCTCGCGGACGGTCTCTGTGACGTCAAAGGCGTGGGCGTGGAACATGTTGGCCGTGGAGCCGAGGTAGATGTCGTTCAGGTACACATCACCATAGGTGTCGATCCCCTCGAACACCAGGTTGATCTCGTCGGCCTCCAGGTCCTCGGCCATGAGGGTGAACGCGCTACGGTACTCCCAGTCCTGGTCTTCGAGGGCCTGCGTCTCGAACTCGTTCATCCGGTAGTACGGGTCGGGCAGCCTCTCCGCGGCGATGAGATCCTGCTGCACGGACCCGGGCACCGTGGCCGGGAGCCAGTCGTCGGCACCCGCTTCGCGCAACTCCCAGCCGGCCGATAGCGTGCGATCGATGATCATGCCCCGTCCCTCCGTGCGTCACTGGTCTGGCCGAACGGGGCCATTGTGCGCGACGGGCCGGTGCGCGTCAACCGTTCGGGCGACCTGTTCTCACCCGTTGCCCCGTGCGCCGCGGCGCACTAGAATGTCCCGCAGAGCGATGGGCCATCTCAGCACACGGTAAGGACGGACGGGTCCCAGGAGGAACACACGTGGCGCGCACACTGGACGATCAGAGCATCCACACCCAGGCCGTCCACGCCGGCGAGCGGGCGCCGCGGCCGACGTACCAGCCGGTCAGCACGCCGATCCACATGTCCGTGGGGTTCGTCTATGAGGCCACCGAGGAGATGGACCGCATCTTTGCGGGCGAGGTCGACGGGTATGTGTACCCGCGCTACGGGAGCCCCACGGTGGCCGCCTTTGAGCGGGCGATCGCGGTGCTGGAGCAGGCACCTGCGGCGGTTGCCTATGCGTCGGGGATGGCCGCCGTCCACGCGGCGCTCCTCGGCGCCGGGGTGCGCTCCGGCGCGGCCGTCGTCTGTGCCGCTGACGTGTACGGGGCGACCTATACCCTGTTGAGCCAGACGATGGCAGATCTCGGTGCGCGGGTGCTCTTTGTGGACCTCGCAGATCTCGAGGCGACCCGGCGGGCGCTCGTCGAGGAGCGGCCGGCGGCGCTGGTCTGCGAGGCGATCTCCAACCCGCTGCTCAAGGTCGCCGACGTGCCGGCCCTGGCTGTGCTGGCCCGGGAAACGGGGGCACGGCTGATCGTGGATGGCACCTTTGCCACGCCCTACCTGGTGCGTCCCTACGGGCTCGGCGCCGACTATGTGGTGCACTCGGCGACCAAGTACTTGTCGGGGCATGGCGATGTGCTGGCCGGCGTGGTGGCGTGCTCAGAGGAGGCCGCCGCCGGCCTGCGCGAGC
>JAAZBQ010000075.1 GCA_012513725.1 Chloroflexota bacterium | reverse complement strand
TGGCGCGGGTTCCAGTTCGATGCGGGCCGGGCGCCGCACTCGATGGCCCAAATGCAGCGCATCATCCGCATCTGCTCAGCGTTCAAGCTGAACTACTGCATCTACCGCGAGGGCGACGACGAGCTGAACGCCGTGCGCTACCGAGGGAATCCCCTCGGCTCGCGGAACCCCCACGCCCTCTCCCTGGCGCAGGTGGCCGAGCTGGTCGAGTACGCGGCCGGGTACGGCGTCACCCTGGTGCCGGAGATCGAGTCGTTGGGGCATTCGGGGGCCAAGGGGCGGCACTATCCCGACCTGGTGGCCGGCGGCATCGAGACGCAATACGAGGGCATCGGCACGCACCGGCGCAAGGTCCACCTCCTCCCGGGAGACCCGCGGGCGTTGGCCCTCCTGGAGGGGATGTACCGGGAGTGGGCGCCGCTGTTGCCGAGCCCCTACCTGCACCTGGGGCTCGACGAGGTGCTGATGCCCGCCAAGCCGCAGGCAGAGCACCTCGCCCGGCTCCTGGAGGTGGTCGAGCGGGTAGGGCGGGAGACGGGTCGGGCGTTGCGGCCCATCGTCTGGGCCGACGCGCCTCCCACCCCGGCGGCATTCCGGGGGCGGGTGGTGCGCTGCCTGTGGAGCTACGCCGAGCATCGTGACTATGGCGCCATCGGCGTGGAGAACGCCCACCTCGTGCGTCAGGGCATCGTGGAGCTCTCCCGGCCCGGCGCCGAGGAGCCCGTGCTGATGGCCGGTGGCTCGGGCGCCAAGCACACCCCCTACACCAAGTGCCCGGCCCCTGAGGCCGTCGAGAACCTGGCGGCATGGGCCCGCTGGGGCCGCGACCTGCCGCACTGCATGGGGTTGTACGCTGTCCAGTGGTCGGGGAACATGGTCGACGACTGGCTGCCCGATTTCCTCGCCGCGGCGGACGTGGCCTGGCGCCCGCCGGAGGTGTCGCTGGATGTCGACGCGGAGTTGGCCCGCATCGGCGAGCGGTTGGCACGGCTCAAGGATTACACCGACCCGGCGCCGGGCGAGGTGGATTCCCCCGCCTGGGACGGGATCTGGCTGCGCGATCGAGAGTGGCACGAAGAGGTCGTGCCCGGGGACGCATACTAGGAGACTCGCGCCGGTAGCCGGCCCGTGGCGGGCGCCACGCCGGGGCGCGACACGAACACAGGGTGAGGGTGAGCGATGAGGGATGGTGAGTCGACGGTCGTGGCGTTTGCCGGCACGTTGGGCCTCAGCATGCTGCTGGCCGCCGCCAAGGACGAGCCCTGGCGGATGATCGGCGTGGTGCCGCCGGCTAATGCCGGAGCGGCCTTTGCCCAGCTGCATTCCACGATGGGCACCACGGCGGACGAGGTGCTCATCCCCACCCTGGATCGGGTGGACGTCTGCGCGGAGCTTACCGACGGCGCCTACCTCGTCGGCGAGGCGGCCATCACCGCCGGCAGCCCCGACGCGGAGATCAAGCGGGTGTTCCTGGTGGCCGGCCCCACGGTGCCCCTGCCCGGCACGCCGGTTTCCCACACCGACTTTCGCCCCACGCCGGAGGTCCTCGCCGCGCTGGCCCACGCCGACGCCATCGTCATCGGGCCGGGTTCCATCTACACGAACCTCATCCCCACCCTCCTCATCAAGGAAATCAACGAGGCGATCCGCCAGAGCCCGGCGCGCAAGATCTTGGTCTGCAACCTGATGACCATGCCGAACCAGACGCAAGGCTATACGGTGGCCGACCACGTGCGGGTCATCCAGAAGCACTGCGGGTTCCGGCTGGACTATGTCCTTGCCCACCGGGATGGGGTCTTTAGCCCCGAGGTGCTGGAGCGCTACCGCTCCTCCTCGGCCCACGTCGTGCGTCCGCAGATCGTCGAGGACGACGGCTCCCACGTGGTGATCTTTCCCGATACGCCCCAGGAGATGGCCCTCGTCGAGGGCGCCATCCTCCTGCAGCGCAACCTGGCCACCGAGGTCCTGGAGCCCGACCCGATCTCGGGCGAGGTGCGCCCGGTGATCCGCCACGACCCGGCGCGCCTGGGCACGGCGCTGCGTACCCTCCTCCACGACCTGGTGCTCCATGAGCAACTCTCGGTGAGCCGGGCGATCTTTCGCGAGTACGACATCCGCGGCGTGGTGGGCCAGGAGCTCACCGCCACCGTCCTGGAGAGCATGGGACGCGCCTTTGGAACCTACATGCAGCGGCGCACCGGCCGCAAGCAGATCGTCGTGGGCCGCGACGTGCGCCCCTCCTCGACCCCCTTTGGCGAGGCGGTGATTCAGGGGATCATGGCCTCCGGCTGTGAGGTGATCGACATCGGCCAGGTGCCCACCCCCCTGACATCCTTTGCCATCAACCACTTTTGGGTGGATGGCGCCGCCCAGGTGACCGCCTCGCACAACCCGGCAGAGTTCAATGGGCTCAAGCTCCAGGTGGGGATGGAGGCCCTGGCGGGGGATGAGCTGCAAAAGGTCGAGCGCCTCATCGCCAGCGGCGCCTTTGCCTCCGGCGAGGGCAGCCGCCTGGCGCGGGACGTGGTGTACCCGTACCTGAACTGCATCGAGCACAAGGTCCAGATCGGCCGTCGCTTCAAGGTGGCGCTGGACGCCGGTAACGGCACGGCGGGGCCCATCGCCGTGCGGCTCCTGCGGGAGATCGGCGCCGAGGTGCTGCCCATCTACTGCGAGCCCGACGGCACCTTCCCCAACCACCCCCCCGATCCCTCCGAGGCGGAGAACCTGCGGGAGCTCGCCGACCTCGTCCGCCGGGAGGGCTGCGACGTGGGCGTGGCGTTCGACGGGGACGGCGACCGGCTGGGGATCGTCGACGAGCGCGGGGAGATCGTCTCGCCGGACCTGATGCTGCTCCTGTACGCCCGGGAGGCGCTGCGGGCGGGGCCGGCCAAGGCGGTCTACGAGGTGCGCTGCTCGGAGACGCTCTTTGACGGCGTGCGCAAGTACGGCGGCATCCCCGTGATGGCCCGCTGCGGGAACACCTCCATCCTGCCCCGCATGCTCCAGGAGCGGGCTGTGATCGGCGGGGAGCTCTCCGGCCACCTGTTCTTCAATGACCCGCCCATCGAGTACGATGACGCCCTGTACGCCGCGGCCCTCCTCCTGCAGTACATGGATCGCCACGGCGGGCCCCTGAGCGAGATGCTGGCCGAGCTCACCGAGGGGCTGCCGCGCTACGTCTCCTCCCCCGAACTGCGCATCGACTGCCCCGACTATATCAAGTGGGACGTCGTCGACGCCGTTCGCGACGTCTTTGCCCAGGAGTACCGGGTCATCGACATCGATGGGGCGCGGGTGTACTTTGACACGAGCGACTGGGCGCTGATTCGCGCCTCGAACACCTCGCCCAAGCTCTCGCTGCGCTTTGAGGGGCTGGACGAGGAGCGCGTGGCGCAGATGAAGGAGCGCGTGCGCGCAGAACTCGCCAAGCACCTGCCCGACATCCAGCCGTTCTAGCGGCCTTGCCACGGAGCACACGGATAGACGGATTGAACGGATGAGGACAGGCTAGATCAGTACGGATACAAGTAGACCATCTTTTACCATGGACATCGCGATGCCTCCGTGCAATCCGTTTGTCCGCGTCATCCGTGGGAGATAGCCGAGGAGCACCATGGACGAGAGCGCCATCGCCGAGACCGCCCTGCGCAGGGTCCGCGAACTGCTGGATGCCGGCGACGTCGAGGGCGCCAAGATCCTGATCGAGGATCTGTTGCCCGCCGATCGCGCCGACGTATTCGAGGAACTCGAGCTGGAAGAGCAGCGCTCGCTGCTCCCGACGCTGGACGTCGAGGAGGCTGCCGAGGTCCTCGAGGAGATGGAGGACGTCGACGCCGCCGCGCTCGCCGCGCAGCTGAACAGCCTGGATCTGGCCCGCATCCTCGACGAAATGGAGCCCGACGAGGCCGCCGATGTGCTCGGCGACCTGGACGCTGCCATGTCGCAGGCCGCTCTGGCGCGGATGGTCGAGGCGGAGGAGGTCCGCCCGCTTCTCGTGCACCCCGACGAGTCGGCCGGCGGCCTGATGACCACGGCCTTCCTGGCCTTCCCCGAGACGATGACGGTGCGTCAGGCGCTG
>JAAZBQ010000595.1 GCA_012513725.1 Chloroflexota bacterium | reverse complement strand
GTGGCTGCAGGGCCGTTCGATGATGCCCCTCATCCGCGGGGAGGCTGAGGAGATCAACGAGGAGGTCTATGCCGACGTCACCTACCACGCCGCGTACGAGCCCCTGCGCTGCGTGCGGACCCGCCGGTTCAAGTACGTCCGCCGCTTTGACGGGCGCGAGACCCCCGTCCTGCCCAACGTCGACGACGGCCCCTCGAAATCGCTCCTCCTCGAGCGCGGCTGGGGTGAGGGCCCGGTGGATACCGAGCAGCTATACGATCTCTTCTTTGACCCCCACGAGGCCCATAACCTGGCCTCTGACATCACCCATTCCGCCACCCTCAGCGACATGCGGCGCAGGCTGCAGCGCTGGATGGAGCGCACCGAGGACCCCCTCCTGTCGGGGCCGGTGCCGGCGCCCCGCGGGGCCCAGGTGAACGACCCCGACGGCCTCTCGCCGCGGGAGCCCGTCATCGAGATAGAGTAGATCCGCCTGGAGAGATAAAGCCCATGAACACCACCCAACGCCTCCTGCCGCTCGCCCTGGAGCCCCTGCCCCTCGGCGCCATCCACCCCTTGGGCTGGCTGCGCCGCCAGCTGGAGATCCAGCGGGACGGCCTGAGCGGCCACCTCGACGAGTTCTGGCCCGACGTCGCCGCCTCCGGCTGGATCGGCGGCGACGCCGAGGGCTGGGAGCGCGGGCCCTACTGGCTGGACGGCGTGGTGCCGCTGGCCTATCTCCTGGACGATGAGGCGCTCCTGAACAAGGTCCATCGCTGGATGGACCACATCCTGGCCCACCAGCACCCCGACGGGTGGCTGGGGCCTATCCGCGACACCTCCCGCGGAGAAAAGTACGGGGCCTACGACCCCTGGCCGGTGTTCGTGGCGCTCAAGGCCATGACCCAGTACCAGGAGGCCACCGGCGACGAGCGGATCATCCCGGCGATGGAGCGCTTCTTCCGGCGGCTCGAGGGGCTCCTGGCCGAGCAGCCCCTCTATTCCTGGGGCCAGCACCGCTGGGCCGACCTGGTCCTCAGCATCCACTGGCTCTATGCCCGCACCGGTGAGGAGGGGCTCCTGGCCCTGGCCGAGACGGCCCGCGCCCAGGGATTCGACTGGCGCGCCCACTATGCACGCTTTCCCTACACCGAGCGCACCCGGCCCGAGGAGCGCAACCTCGTCTCCCACGTGGTGAACAACGCCATGGCCATCAAGACCGCCGGCGTGTGGTACCGCCAGTCTCACGAGGAGGCCGACCGCCAGGGCCCCTACACAGCCATCGAGGTGCTGGACGGCTACCACGGCCAGGTCACCGGCGTGTTCAGCGGCGACGAGCACCTGGCCGGGCGCGACCCCTCCCAGGGCACGGAGCTGTGCGCCGTGAACGAGTACCTCTATTCCCTCGAGGTGCTTCTGGCCACCCTGGGCGATCCGGCACTGGCCGACCGGCTGGAGCGGATCGCCTTCAACGCCTTGCCGGCGACGTTCTCGCCGGATATGTGGGCGCACCAGTACGACCAGCAGGCCAACCAGCCCATGTGCGCCGTCACCGGTGAGGAACGCGTGTACACCTCGAACGGCCCCGACGCCAACATCTATGGCCTGGAGCCCAACTTTGGCTGCTGCACGGCGAACCTCAGCCAGGGTTGGCCCAAGTTCGCCGCCAGCCTGTGGATGCGCACCCCCGACGGGGGCCTGGCGGCCGTGGCCCACGCACCCAGCAAGGTGCACACCAAAGTGGACGGGGTCGCGGTGGCGGTGGCTAGCGAGACCGGCTACCCCTTTCGCGAGTCGCTGACCATCACCGTGCGACCCGAGGGGCCCGTGCGCTTTCCGCTCTACATCCGCATCCCGGCCTGGGCAGAGGGAGCGCAGGTGGACGGCGCCGACGCGACCCCCGGCGGGTTCCACCGCCTGGAGCGCACGTGGGAGGGGGAGACCCAGGTGCAGGTGACGCTGCCCATGCGCCCGCAGGTCGAGCGGCGCTACCGGGGCGCCGCGTCGATCGTCCGCGGCCCCCTGGTGTACGCCCTGGAGATCGGCGAGGAGTGGCGCCAGATCGGCGGAGAGCCGCCCCACGCCGATTGGGAGGTGCACCCCACCACCCCGTGGAACTATGCCCTGCGCCTGGACCCCGAGGATCCCGCCGATTCGGTGGCGTTCTGCGCCGGGCGCATCGGCGACGTGCCCTTTTCGCCGGCCGGCGCTCCCCTGCGGGCGCAGGTCCAGGGCCGGCGCGTGCCGGATTGGCGGATCGAGCGGCACGCCGCGGGCCCGCTGCCCCCCAGCCCGGTGCGCTCGGAAGAGCCTCTGGAGACGCTGACGTTGCTGCCCTACGGCTGCACCAACCTGCGCATCGCCGAGTTCCCGGTGCTCGGGGAGTGATCGCGTCGCGACGTTTGACCGCCGCACGCAAGATGGTTACTCTGTGCGCGGTATCAGCGGGCGGCGCCGGAAGCGCGGCGCGGGCAGCCCATCGGCGTAGCGTGTTGAGCGCCGGGCCGGCGGCCGCGGCCGGCCGCCCATCGCGACCTACAGGGAGGTAGATCATGCTGTTCCCCAAGACCAATACCTATCGGCAGTATATCGACCTATCCGGCTACTGGGACTTTCGCGTGGATCCCAAGGCGACCGGCGTCGACTCGGGCTGGGGCGAGGGGCTGGAAAACACGCGGCCCATCGCCGTGCCGGCCTCCTGGAACGACCAGTTCGAGGACTATCGGGACTACCTCGGCGACGGCTGGTACCAGACGCGCTTTGACCTCCCCTGGGGTTGGGAGCAGCAGCGGGTGTTCGTGCGCTTTGGCTCGGTGAACTATATCGCCGAGGTCTGGGTAAACGGGCACCTCCTGGGCGAGCACGAGGGCGGCCACCTGCCGTTCGAGTTCGACATCACCTCGCACATGCAGCGGGAGGGCAACCGCCTGGTGGTGCGGGTGAACGGCGAGCTCGACGAGCGCCGCGTGCCCCCCGGCAACGTCCCGGAGCATCCGGACGACGTCTACCCCTTCCTGTCGTACCCGAACGTCAATTTCGTTTTCTTTCCCTACTGCGGGATCCAGCAGCCGGTGCTCCTGTATACCCGGCCGAACGGGGCCATCTCGGACGTCCAGGTGACCACCGACATCCGCGAGGGCAACGGCATGGTGCGGGTCAAGGTGACTCGCTCGAGCACCGACGCGGTGACGGTGCGGCTCAAGATCCGCGGCCTGGGCGCCGAGGTCGACCGCGACCTGGAGACCTCGTCCGAATCGGTCGAGGTGACCCTCATGGTGCCCCACGCCGCGCTCTGGTCGCCCCAGAACCCCAACCTGTATGACCTGACCGTGGAGCTCGCCACGTCGCTGGGCACCTTTGACCGCTACACGCTGCCGGTCGGGATCCGGACCATCAAGGCCGAGGCCGATGGCCTGCTCCTGAACGGCGAAAAGATCGCCATCAAGGGCTTTGGCCTGCACAACGACATGCCCATGGTGGGCCGCGGCAACGCCCGGGCCGACGTCATCAAGGACCTCTCCCTGATGCGCTGGATGGGCGCCAACTGCCTGCGCGCCAAGGGCTATCCGCCCTCGGAAGAGGTGCTGGACATCTGCGACCGCCTGGGGATGCTGGTGATCGACGAGACCCCCGCGGCGGGCCTGGTGTTCGCCGGCACCGGACTGGAAAAGCGGTACCACATGTCGCGGCAGGTCTCCCGGGAGCTGGTGGCCCGCGACAAGAACCACCCCTCGGTGATCATGTGGTCGCTATCCGGCGAGCCGCACTCCCGGCGCGGGGCTTCGCAGCTCTTCCTGGACCGCATGCGCAAGGACATGCAAGAGACCGACAAGAGCCGGCCCTTTACGGTCGCGAGCATGGTGGGGATCGATGAGAACGCCTTCAAGGTCCTGGACGTGGTCTGCCTGGATCTCTACCCGGCGTGGGAGTCGAGCCCCGGCCAGATCAAGGAGGCGATGGCCGAGCTTGCCACGGCGCTGGACAACATCCACGAAAAGTTCCCCAAACCGGTGATCATGACCGAGTTTGCGCCGGACGCCATCCCCGGGCACCATGCGCTCCCCTCAGAGATGTGGAGCGAAGAGTACCAGGCCGAGGTGGTGGCGAACGTCATCCAGGTCCTCCGGAGCAAGCCGTACGTCATCGGCCACATGCCCGGCACCCTGGCCGACTATCGCGTGGCGCAGTCGACCGCCGCGCCGATGGGCATGGCCTACCGGGGGATGTTCACCCGCGAGCGCCGGCCCAAGCTGGCGGCCCACAGCCTGCGCACGCTCTGGCGGCGCTAGGCCCAAGGCAGCATCACCAGGGGCCGCTCGCGCGAGCGGCCCCTCTCACGCCCCCATCCCGCCTTCTAACCCTGCCCCATAGCACTCCCCGCCCCCACCAGCACGTACTGGCGATCTGTGTATTCCGATCACGAGAGGAGCAAGACCATGTACGAGCGTACACTGGGCCGCAGCGGCATCGTCTCCAGCGCCATGGGCGTCGGCTGTTGGGCCATCGGCGGGCCCGCCTGGCGGGGCGACCGCCCCATCGGCTGGGGTGAGGTGGACGACGCGGAATCGTTGCGCGCCCTGCGCCGCGCCGTGGATCTGGGCGTGACGTTCTTTGACACCGCCGACGTGTATGGGGCCGGCCACAGCGAGCGGCTGGTCGGCCAGGCGCTGGCCGACGTCCGCGACCGGGTGACCATCGCCACCAAGTTCGGCAACGTCTTTGACGAGGACACCCGCCAGGTGACCGGCGCCAGCGGCGAGCCGGAGCACATCCGCGCCGCGTGCGACGCCAGCCTGCGGCGGCTGGGCATCGACCGCATCGACATCTACCAGTTCCACCTCGGCGACTATGACACGGCCAAGGTGCCCGAGGTGCTGGAGACGTTGGAGGGCCTCGTGCAGGCGGGCAAGATCCGCTACTATGGCTGGAGCACCGACGACCCCGACCGGGCGGCGCTGTTTGCCCAGGGCGAGCACTGCACGTCGGACCAGTTCCGGCTGAACATCCTGGACCGCAACGACCGGCTGGTGCGCCTCTGCCAGGACCAGAACCTGGCGGCCATCAACAAGGGTCCCTTGGGGCAGGGGCTCCTCACCGGCAAGTTCACCCGCGAATCGGTCCTGCCCGAGAACGACGTCCGGCACGATTGGGACCTCGCCGGTGGCCGCCAGGCCGAGCGCCTGGCCCGGCTACAGGCCATTCGCGACGTGATGACCCGCGACGGCCGCAGCCTGGCCCAGGCCTCGCTGGGCTGGATCTGGGCGCACAGCCCCCTGTCGGTGCCCATCCCGGGGTTCAAGACGGTGCGGCAGATCGAGGACAATGCCGGAGCGCTGGAACGGGGCCCCCTCTCACCGGAGCAGATGGACGAGATCGAGGCGCTGATCAGCGGCTGAGACGACGTTGCAGGGCTCGGGCGCAGAGGATCTGCGCCCGAGCCCTGGGTCTTTCCGTGCCCCCTACTCCCGATCGACCGGATGGACGGACGACAGAAGAGTGTTAGGCTCTCTTTCCATCCGCTCCATCCGTCTATCCGTGGAATCTGTGGTACATTCCTCCCGTGTTCGCTCTCTTCTAGTAAGGGATATCGCCGTCGCCCGGGCGGGACGTCGGTATCCCCCAGCCCGCCAGCGCCCCGAGGAGCGCCAGCGCCCCGTGCAGCCAGATGTTGTTGCCGTACAGGGGCATCAGGCCGAACGCGCTGGAGGTGGCGGGGATGAGGCCCATGATCGTTAGCAGGCCGAACAGCACGGCCGCGGCGCGGGCAAAGGCCCGCGGCGCCCCGCGGCCCCGCCAGGAGGCCGCCACGCCCCAAATACCGATGAGCAGCCGCATGCTGCTCTGGATGATGTTGGCGGGAAGCACTCCGGCCACGTCGCCATAGAGGAGCGTGACCCGCACGTTATCGAACCGGAACAGGGGTGGAGCGACGAGGGGGGGCAACAGCCCCGCCACGCCGACGATCAGCAGCACGAACCCCGAGACGAGGGCATACACCCGCGTCGCTTTCATGCGCAGCCTACCTCTCCTGTCGCCTCGGACAGGTCCATCGTATGTCCGCCGCGCGAGCGAGCGGCCGTTCCGCTCGGTGTGCGCGGCACTATCACCAAATGCCTCGCGGCAGCGCAGCCGAAAGGCCAGCGCGCAGGCAGGGTTGGGCGAAGGGCGGGAGCGCGTCTTGCCGTGGGTGCGATCGGGGGGAAATGTCTCGGTGGGCTGGCGCGACGCCAACCCACCTTACGCGTTATTGTAGACCTATGCGCGGACGCAGTCAAATGCTCACCATTTGGGGCACATGGTCCAGGCCGCAGTACCTTATAGGTCGCTGCGCGCCGCGCCAAAGCCCTGGAACACCGCGCCGGCGAGCCGCTTCTTGCGCTCCGACCAGTCGTCCTCCCACAGCCCCGCCTCCCCCTTGGCGATCGCCAGCGTGAGGACCTCGCCGGGGTCATAGTCGAACGACGGCGCCATGAGGTGGCCCGGCAGAAAGCGATCGGCCGGGGGCATGGCGGCCAGCTTGCGCAGGCTCTCCAGGAGGTCCTCGCGGCTGAAACCGGGGCTTCCGGCAAAGCTGAGGCCGCCGTCCTCGGCGATCAGGTCGCCGGTGAACAGGCACAGGCTGCCATCCACCTCGAGGCGAAAGCACGTGCTCGAAGGCGTGTGCCCCGGCGTGAACACCACCTCGGGAAAGAACTCGCCCAGTTGCACGGTGCCCTCTTGCGTGAACGT
>JAAZBQ010000594.1 GCA_012513725.1 Chloroflexota bacterium | reverse complement strand
GGAACATGTACGAGAACTCGATCCGCGTGCCGGCCCTCTTTCGCCACCCCGGGCGCATCCCGGCGGGTGCCGTGCAGGGGGCTATGGCCTCCATGTACGACGTGTGCCCCACGCTCCTCGACTACCTGGGCCTGCCCATGCCCGAGGGGCGGGACCTCGTCGGGGGGTCCTTCCTCCCCGCCCTCCTCGGCGAGCCGTTCGCCGACCGGGAGGAGGTGGTCATCTATGACGAGTACGGGAACACGCGCATGATCCGCACGGAAGAGTGCAAGTACGTCCGCCGCTACCCCGACGGGCCGGATGAGCTATGGGACCTGGTCGGCGACCCCGACGAGCGGGAGAACCGCATCGACGACCCCTCCCAGGCGGGGCGGATTGCGGAACTGCAAGGGCGGATGGAGGCCTGGTTCGCCCAGTATGTGCGCCCGGAGATCGACGGGGCGCGCCAGGACGTGACGGGGCTCGGGCAGCTGCGGCCGGTGGACCGGCCGGGGGAGGGCCCTGCGTACCAGCAACCCGGGGCAGAGACCTGAGAACGTCTCAGCACCCTCGGCGCGAGGCCTCCTCAACGACCTGCAGGCCGTCCGCCGGCGGGCCCAGGACCTCCAGGAGGCGAACGGCGTCCAGCGTCTCCTCGCGGAGCAGGGCGGTGGCGAGGGCCTCCAACCGGTCCCGCTCCCTGATGAGCAGGGTGCACACGCTGCCATAGCGCTCGCCGAGGACATTTTCCACGTTCTGCTCCACCCGGGCGGAGGTCGTCTCGCTGATGTTGTGGGGCGTGGCATAGTCGGGGCCCAGGAAGGCGGCCGCCTCTCCGGCCTCAAAGGCGGCCAGGCCCAGTTCGCCCATCCCCCACTGGGTGATCATGCGGCGCACCAGGCGGGAGGCCTGCATCAGGTCCTGCTCAGCGCCGGTGGTGATGTCGCCGAGTGCCGTCTCCTCCGCCGCGCGGCCGCCGAGCATCACGCTGAGGCGCGCCAGGAGGTAGGTGCGGGTATAGTTGTACTTGTCCTCCCCGGGCAACTGCTGGGTGATGCCCAGCGCCCGGCCCCGGGGGATGATGGTGACCTTTTGCACGGGGTCGGCGCAGGGCGTCAGCCAGGCCACCAGGGCGTGCCCGGCCTCATGGTAGGCCACGATGCGCCGGTCCTCGTCGTTCAGGATCAGCGGCCGCTCGCCGCCGAGCATGATCTTGTCGATCGCCGTGGCGAAATCGTCGGCGGTGACGGCCTCGTGGCCCACTCGCACGGCGACGAGGGCCGCCTCGTTGGCCAGGTTGGCCAGGTCGGCGCCGCTAAAGCCGGTGGTGGCGCGGGCCAGCACGTCGATGTTCACGTCGGGCGCCAGGCGCAGGTGCTCGGTATGCACCCGAAGGATCGCCTCGCGGCCCGGGCGGTCGGGCAGGCCGACCGTCACCTGGCGGTCAAAGCGCCCCGGCCGCAGGAGGGCCGCGTCGAGCACGTCGGGCCGGTTCGTGGCGGCCATCACGATCACCTCGTGGCGATCCTCAAAGCCGTCCATCTCCACGAGGAGCTGGTTCAGGGTTTGCTCGCGCTCGTGGGAGACACTGCCCATCCCGCTCTCGCGCTTGCGACCCACGGCATCCAGCTCGTCGATAAAGACGATGGCCGGGGCGGCCTGCTTGGCCTGCTCAAAGAGGTCGCGCACGCGGCTGGCCCCCACGCCGACAAAGATCTCCACGAACTCGGTGGCGTTGATGTTGAAAAAGGGCACGCCCGCCTCACCGGAGACGGCCCGGGCCAACAGCGTCTTGCCGGTGCCGGGAGGCCCCACCAGGAGCACCCCTCGGGGGATGTGGGCCCCCATCTCGTGGTACTTGCGCGGGTAGCGCAAAAAGTCGGCGATCTCCTGGAGGTCGCGCTTGGCCTCGTCGGCCCCGGCGACATCATCAAAGGTCACCTTGGCGCGGGTGCCCGCCTGGCGCCGCACGTTGCTGCGGGCAAAGGCCATGATCTTGTTCTGTCCCTGCGCTGTGGGGCTCCCTCCCCGGGCGCGCACCAGGCTAAAGACCAGCAGGCCCAGCGGCAGGGCGTTGATCAGCAGGATGCCCAGCCAGGGGCTCGCCGAGGCGCTGGCCTCCACCATCACCCCGTGGGCGTCGAGGAGGGTCATGAGGCCAGGATCACCCACCACCGCCGGGAACACGGTATGAAAGGCCCCCACCAGGCCGCTCTTGGAGCCGGAGCCGAGGAGGGTGGTAGAGGACACGGCGCGGCGGAACTGGCCCGTGATCGTCTCCCCGTTGATGCGCACGTTGCGGACGTTGTCCTCGCGTACCTGGGCCACGAACACACTGTAGGGGATGCGCGCGCCCGACGGACTCCTCGGCCACAGCATCCACGCGTTCACGGCAATAAAGACGAGGAGCAGTATCCACCAACCCTTGAACAGCCTCATACCGGCCAGCTCCCCTCGGGCCCGCTCGCGCGTGCGCGCTAACACGCCACGCGGCGCAGCCGTCCCTGGCGCCCGGCAATGACAACACCCGCACGCCGCGCGCCAACGCGCAACCGTGCGGGTGTGAGGTGAGTGGTGTGCGGGCTCCGCCTGCGAGTCGGCATTGCGCCGCGGCCGTCTGTTGCCAGGCAGGTGCAATCACCAAGATTATAGCATGGTGGCTGGGCGCGCCCAAAAGCCGGCCCCGCTCGGCCCGCCGCCCCTTACTCGCCGGGGACCGATTCGCTCTCGCGGAGCTGCTCCATCTGGGCGACGATGACGGCAAAATGGTACGCGGTGGAGGCCAGCAGGGCATAGGCCGACTGGTACT
>JAAZBQ010000593.1 GCA_012513725.1 Chloroflexota bacterium | reverse complement strand
TGTGTCCCAGGAGCACCAGGTACTCGCCGCGGCGAACGACCAGGTCGACGCCGCGGAGCGCCACGATGGGCGTATGGCCCTCGGCGTCATAGGTGTAGTGGAGACCCTCCACCCGGATCAGTTCGCCCTCTACCATGGGCCCTCCCCACGAAAAAACCTCGCGCCGAGAGACGCGAGGGCACATGGCAGGCGACCCGGCTGGCGGGCGCCGCTCCTGTTCTCCTGCCGTCTCGGTCGCGTAGCGATCCAAGCGACGATTTGTCTGTACGCACGTTGCTCGGCGCCGCCGTCGGCGGTCGCCTACCCGCATTATAGCACACCGCCGCCGCCGCGCAAGCGCCACGAGGGCCCTCTACCTGCCGGCGCGTTGTGAGCAGGCCGGCCGAAGGGTATACTCGGATGGCAACAACGATCGGGAGGGACCCGTGGCCACACGCAGGCACCGCTTTCACGGCGACCCGGAGCGCTTTGAGGTGCTCGCCGAATACATCCATACCCGCTACGGAGCGGGCGTCCAGCACATCGCCGACGTCGCCGGCGGGCAGGGGATGCTCTGCCGTCTTCTCCGCAAGCGCTACAACTATGACTGCGAGGTGGTGGATCCCCGCGGCTGGACCCTGCGGGGCGTGCCCGGGCGCCCGGAGGAGTTCGACGCGACGCTGGCGGGGTTCTACGACCTCGTCGTGGGGCTGCACCCCGGCGAGGCCACCCGGGCCGTCGCCGAGGCCGCCCGGGTGCGGCCCACCATCCTGATCCCTTGCTGCAACTTTTGGTCTACCGAGGAGCGCCTCGGCCGCGACGCCCTGGTCGAGGCCATCGCCCGGTACTATGAGGGGCACGCGGTGCGGTACGAGCGGGTGACGTTCGGGTTCCGCGGTCCGAAGAACGTCGGCCTGGTATCCGAGCCGCCCGTCGGGTAGTTGGAGCGGGCGCCAGCACCGTGCGTGGGGCATCCCCCAAGTGTATCGACATAACCGACCGTATTCGCCAGTGGGCAAAGGGAGCGAGGCATGAAGGCTGCGGTGTTCTATGGGGTGGGGGATCTGCGGGTAGAGGATCGCGCGGAGCCGGTGGCGGGTCCCGGCGAGGTCGTGCTGCGGGTGAGCGCCTGCGGCATCTGCGGCACCGATCGGCACATCATGCACGGCGAGTTCCACACCGTGCCTCCGGTGGTCATCGGCCACGAGTTCGCCGGCACCGTCGAGGAGGTCGGCGAGGGGGTGACGGACCTGGCCCCCGGCGATCGGGTGGCTATCGACCCAAACATGCCCTGCGGCACCTGCCGCCCCTGCCGCCGCGGCCAGATCCACCTCTGCGAGAACCTCCGCGCCCTGGGGGTGGACGTGGACGGCGGCTTTGCCGAGCGCTGCGCCGTGCCTCGCGCCCAGTGCTATCGCTTGCCCAACGGGGTTCCCCTGGAGGACGGGGCGATGACCGAGCCGCTGGCCTGTTGCGTGCGTGGTATCGACCGGGCCGGCGTCCGCCCCGGCGACACCGTCGCCGTCATCGGCGGCGGGGCCATCGGCCAACTCCTGGCGCAACTGGCCCGGATCTCCGGCGCCGCGCGCCTGGTGCTCAGCGATCCCGTCGCCGCACGTCGGGAGATGGCGCTGTCCTCCGGCGTCGACGCCGTGGTGGATCCCACCCGGGAGGATCCCCTGGCGCCGGGCGGCGCACTGGAGGGCGGTGCGGATGTGGTGATCGAGGCGG
>JAAZBQ010000592.1 GCA_012513725.1 Chloroflexota bacterium | reverse complement strand
CGCCGGTCGGCCCAGCGCACCCGGGCGCCGAGGAGCCGGTCCAGGAGCAGGTTGCCCGCCGGCGCGTCCGTGGGCCCGCGGCCGCTCAGGACCAGGGTGCAGCCGAGGCCCAACCGCGCGGCGGCGGCGGCCGTCTGGCGGGCGTGGTTGGATTGTGCCGCCCCCGAGGTGATCACCATATCCGCCTCGTGCTGCAGGGCGTCGGCCATCAGGTACTCGAGTTTGCGAGCCTTGTTGCCGCCCGTGGCCAGGCCGGTGAGGTCGTCGCGCTTGACCAGGATGGTGGGTCCGCCCAGGTGGCGGGTCAGGCGGGCCAACGGCTCGATGGGCGTGGGGAGATGGGCCAGGTGCAGGCGTGGTACGCGGTCGGGCATGGCAACGCTCCGTTCGGTGGCAGGCGGCGGCGTCGGGGAGAGTATAGCATGGGGCGCCGGCGGACGGTAGGAGGGCCCCGCCTCGCCCTCAACGCTCTTGGCCGTGCCCGCTGGCCCGGGCCTCGTGGGCGATGACGTCGCGGAGGATGTCGTCCAGCGTCGCCCGCGGACGCCAGCCCAGGCAGCGCCCCACCTTGGTGATATCGGGCACCCGGCGGCGCATGTCCTCAAAGCCCGCCTCGTACGCCTCGTCGTAGGGGACGTAGATGATCTCCGATCCGCTGCCGGTCAGCGCCAGGACGCGGCGCGCCAGGGCCTCGATGGTAACCTCCTCGGTAGAGCCGACGTTGAACACCTCCCCGACGGCGTCGGGCGCGCGGCCCAGGCCGGCCAGGGCGCGCACCACGTCGGCCACGTGGCAAAAGCAGCGGGTCTGCTGCCCATCGCCGTACACGGTGAGGGGTTGGCCGGCCAGCGCCTGCCGCACCAAGCGCGGCACCACCATCCCGTAGCGGCCCGTCTGGCGGGGACCGACCGTGTTGAACAGCCGCGCGACCACCACCGGCAGCCCCTCGCTCTTGTGGTAGGCCAGGGCGAGGAACTCGTCCATCGCCTTGGAGCAGGCATAGCACCAGCGGCTGCGGGTGGTGGGGCCGAGGACGCGGTCGGCGTCCTCGCCAAAGGGGACCGCCTCGCTCTTGCCGTACACCTCCGAGGTGGAGGCCAGCACCACCCTTTTCCGGTACCGGGCGGCGACGCGCAGCACCGCCCCCGATCCCACGATGTTCGTCTCGATGACCCGCACGGGGTCGCTGACGATGAGCTCCACGCCCACCGCCGCGGCGAGGTGGTAGATGATGTCGCACGCGCTCACCAGGCGGTCCATCGCCGCCTCGTCGGTGATTGTCTCGATGGCCACGCGAAAATCGGGGCGCCCCACCAGGTGGGCGACATTCTCGAGCCGCCCGGTGGATAGGTCGTCCACCACGGTGACGCGGTCGCCCCGGGCCAGGAGCGCCTCGGCCAGGTGGCTGCCGATGAATCCGCACCCTCCGGTGACGAGCGCTCGCACGGGGTCCTCCTCCCTGTGGCGTGGCAGTTGCCGACCGGGCGATTCTAGTGCGCCGCAGGGGAGGGGTCAACGGATGGTTGACATCCGGCTCCCGGATACGGTACAGTGCCGCCAGTTTCCGGCACGAACCTAACGGTTCACACCACGACACGTTGCCATCCGACGATTCCCGATGCCGCAACCCACCACATTGCGCCGCACCCGACCCTACCAACCCGTGCAGCCCCTCGCCCGCTATCGTCGGCGACTGCCCGGCCGAGGCGGCGGAGAGGGCGCGCCTCGGTATCCGCAAGACCCTGCAGCGCCGGGCGCCTCCCGCCGTCGTTTGTCCCACTCCGCGCCGACGCATGCAGTCAGGTG
>JAAZBQ010000591.1 GCA_012513725.1 Chloroflexota bacterium | reverse complement strand
TTCCTCCCCTACCGCTCGCCGTACGCCTGGTCGTTCTGGAGGTGCTCGTCGTAGGAGACGGTGAACAGGTGCATCCCCGGCGTGGGCGCCTCCAGGTGTGCGGCCCGCTCCGGGGGTACGGCGGGCACCCGGTCGTCGGCGACGGCCACAAAGTACAGCGCGTCGGCGTACGGCGACCCCTCCGGGGCGGGTGCAAGGGCCGCCTCGATGGAGGCCAGGCCCGGTGAGCAGATCGGCCCGGGAGGCAGTCCCTGGTTCAGGTACGTGTTGTAGGGCGACTCGATGGCGTTCAGTTCCCCCCGCGTCAGGGTCGGCCACATCGCCTCGATCGAGGCGTCGGGCGCCTCCGGATTCCACGCCGCGTTCGCCTTGGCGAACTGCACGGTGGGGTCCGCCTGGAGGGGCATGTCGATCCCTATACGGTTCAGGTACACCCGGGCGATGAGGGCGCGCTCGTCGGCGAGCACCGCCTCGCGCTCGACGAGGGAGGCCAGGGTCACCAGTTCGTACATGGTGAGGCCCGAAGCGTCCGCTAGGGCCTGCAGGTCCTCGTCCACCCGCACCTGCCAGTTATCCAGCATGATGTCCAGCACGACCTGGGGCTGGGTGTACCTCGGGAATCGGTACGTGTCGGGGAACAGGAACCCTTCCACGCTGTCGCTGGCGCCCTCCGGGCGATCGGTGAGGAACGGATAGTCGCTGCGGCCCATCTGCACCGCCTGGAGGAAATCCTCCGCCGACTCGATCACGCCGTTCTCCACGAGCAGCGCGGCCACCTGCTCGGCGCGCCACCCCTCCGGGATGGTGACCTGCACGTCGTCGGCGCCGCCGGTCTGCAGGGCATGCAGGATCTGGGCCATCGTCATGCTGCGCTTGAGCGGGAACACGCCCGCCTGCACGCTGCGGTCGCTCCCCTCGGCCTGGATAAAGTAGCGAAAGGCGTCGGCGCTAGTGATCAGATTCACGCGTTCCAGGTGGTACGCCACGGCCGTGGTCGATTGCCCCTCTTCGACGACAAAGATCACCTCGGCGTCGTCATCGGGTGCCACCGGCATGCTGACATCCACGCCCGTCATCCGCAACTGAACGCGGGCGACGGTCTTGTCGATCGTTTCATCGATCCCGCCCGGCTCAAAGGCGAGCGCCACCTTGGGCGAGTTCGCCTCGGCGTTCCGCCACATGTACACAAAGGACGCCGTAAGGATGAACCCCACGACCGATAGCGCCAGCACCAGGGTCACCAGGCGCACCAGGATGCGCGCTCCTCTCGTCACGCGTGCGTGCCTCCTCGGTGGTGGTCCAAATAGTCCTGCAGGATGATGGCGGCGGCGATGTCGTCCAAGGGGCCCCGGGCCCGGGCGCGCCGCGAGGGCCGCTCGTCCTCGTCGCCACGGACGATGGACCGGGCCTCCTGGGTGGTCAGTCGCTCGTCCCAATAGTCGATGGGCAACGTGACGTGACGCTCCAGCCCCCGGACGTAGGCCTGCGTCGAGGCGACCTGCTTGCCCTCCGAGCCATCGGGCAGGAGGGGCAGGCCCACCACGATCCGCTGGACGCCCCGCTCGCGGATGATCTCGGCGAGGCGCAGAAACGACGCTGCCCCGGCGACGCGGCGCACGATCTCGAGCGGCGTGGCCAGGAGGCCCGTCTCATCGCTCAGCGCTACGCCGATCCGCTCGTCGCCCACGTCCAGGCCCATGTAACGCATCAGTCCGCCTCGGCGATGATCTCGATATCCAGCTGCCCGCCGAGCCGCGGCAGGAAGGGCCAGCCGCCGGGCGAGACCTCGATCTCGGGCTCAGCCCGTAGGTCCAGGTGCTCCTCCAGCCAGGCCCGCGCCTGGCCGACGGTCTTGCCCAGGAGTTCGGCCTCGATGGCCTCCGTATCGATCACGGGACCCACGAGCCCCTCGACGGAGAGCGTGAGGTCAAACCAGCGCGGCATCCCGTCGTCGGAGAGCTGCAATACGCCCGAGGAGCGGCTGAGTGCCAGGGAGGAGGCGATGACCTGATACTCGCCCTCCTGGCGGGTCTCCAGGTAGCGGATGGCGAGCCCCTCGAGGTCGCGCGTGTCGAGCGCCAGCCCGTTCACCAGCACGCGCATCCGCATGGTGGCGACGTCGGCGCGCTGGTTGATCGTCGAGTCCAGATAGCGCTCCATCACGAGCGCTTCCTGGGCCTCAAAGGGGACGAACTCGGTCTCGCTGAGCTCGGCGATGAGCCGTTCGTAGGCCTCGCCGGTCAGCTTGGCACGGGTCTCCCCCGGGAGTCGGTCCAGGTCCTCCTGGACGACCATGGGCATCGCCTTGGTGGTGCCGCCGGAGGTGGGGGTATCGTTCAGCGCGTCCACCGAACTGGCCAGGGAGCCCTCGACCACGTTGATGGTGAGCTCCTTCACGTTACCGGCCAGCCCTGGCTCCTGGGCCACGATGCCCACCCGGGTGGAGGCGTACAGCCGACCCGGCACTTCGGCGTCGGTGGTGGTGTAGAACGCCACCGGAAGGCCGGAACTCGTGCGCACGACCGTGCCCTTGGGGATGCGCACCGGCGCGTCGGTGCGATTGGCAAAGATCACCTCGCCGGTGGCCACCCCGTCGGGCGTCTCGATGCGGCCGGTCGCAGGCACCTCGCCGGTCCCCTCGGCGCCCACCTGGATGTAGCGGGCCGGGACGGTGGCCTCACCATAGTCGATCTCCGAATAGCGGGGGTCGGCGCGCACGTCGATGTGCCCGGAGAAGCGTTGCGCCGAGGGCTCCAGCCGCACAGTGGCCCGCGGGATAAAGACCGCCGCAGAGCCGAACAGGATGGCGATGAGGCCGGCGATGAGCCCAAAAGAGATGAGCACCGTGCCCACGCCGAACTGCCGCGGGCGGCGCTGCCACCGCTCGCCCTCTTCCACCTGCACCGGCACCAACCGCGAGCGGTCCGCGCGATAGCGGAGGAGCGGTGGGGGCACGAAAAAGTGGCTGATGAGCCCGGCCTCGCGGGCCAGGGTGCGGGTCTCCAGGTGCTGCGATACCAGGCGCAGGTCGATGCCGGCGCCCTCGGCCACGCGACGCAGGAGGCGGAGATTCACCAGGCTGCGCGCCCAGCCGGCGCGCCAGGGAACCACCAACCACACCTGGCCGCCCGGCGCGGCGCTGCGGAGCAGCTCCCGGGCCGAGTGTACGCTGTCGCGTCGGCTCAGATAGATGACTTGAACAGAGCCCAAGGGTCCTCCTGTAAGGGGCGCCTCAGGGGTGGGCTGTGGCCCGCCGCGCCCGGTCTAGCGTCCGCGTGGATCAGGCCCGGGCGCTGCGCCAGCGGATGGTGTCCACCATCGCGCAGTCCAGGCTCTCCTCGCTGGCATACACCTGTGCGACCAGGTGGGCCAGGGAGCGGATGGACAAATAGTCGGGCCCGTTCGCCCGGGCGGTGAGGTCCAGGACGTTGCGGATGGTGCTCGTATCCAGGGAGACCACCTCTGGGCAGCGCTCAAAGTGCAGCAGCCCCTCCCAGTAGGGCGTCTCCAGCGAGGGGCCGGCCTCGGGCAGGTTGCGGCTGGAATCCACGACAAAGATGCGGTGGGGGAACGTCGCGCCGCGCGCCGAGTCGCCGATTGCTTCGGTGAGCGCGAGCATCCAGCGTTTGAGCTCCGTCCAGAACCCGCGGGCCAGCTGCAGCTCCACATCCTGCTGGAGCTTTCCGGCGCGGTAGGCGCTCATCAGGGCCTCTACCTGCTTGCCCTGGACGTTCAGGTTCCGTGCGGCGAGGGACGTCACATCGGCGGCCCCCGTCGGGGCAGACACCGACCACTCTAGCCGGCCGCGCCGCACGAGACCCACCGTGGTGTGGTCCGCGTCGATGACGATCAGGAGCGAACTGGGGTCCAGGAGCGGCGAGGCGTAGGCGGCTTGCTGCGGCACGATGGACTGCACCTTGAGGCCCAGCCGGTCGGCCACCACCTCCAGCGTGCGGATCCACTGCATGGGCAGCAGGTAAAAGTTCAGCCGTAACTGCAGCTCGCGGCCGTGGAGGCCCAGGGGATCCAACACGGTCTGATCGTCGAGGACGATCTCGGCCGCCGAGCCGAACACCAGGTCCTCGCCGATCGTCTTGGCCGGGGCGCCCATCTCGTCTTGGGCGGTGCGATAGCCCAGGCGCAGGAGGGCGTTCAGCTCCTCGCAGGTGATGCCGCTATCGGGCTCACGGCGCTCGCGGCGGACGGCGATGGGGTAGGAGCGCATCACATCGGGCGGCACGCCCATGGTCACCCAGTCGGGCACCAGTTTCCGCCCGCAGTAGCGCACGGTCATGTCCTCGGCCTGGGTGAGCGCCTCATCGCAGCCGGCCGCCCAGGTATCCACGTCGGGCAGGCCGTCGGCGCCGAGCACCCGGATGGGGGCTGCCGCCACCCCGAGCATCTGGGCCGTGCCGCCGTCCAGTTCAACGATCGCCGCGCGCACCTGACCCGGCTCCCACGAGACGATGCTGTGGTGTCGGCTCGGCACGCGCGAGTGGTTGCGCCTTCCTCCAAGTCGGAACATACGCCGCGGTTCTCCCTGAATGCTGTGTGACGGCCTACGACAAGCGTTCGGAGACTAGCGGGGCAACCGACGCGAGCGCTTGCCCCAGGCGCGCTGCGTCCTTGCCGCCAGCCTGGGCCATATGGGGGCGCCCGCCGCCGCCGCCGCCCATCTTGCGTGCGGCGTCGCCGGCGAGCTTTCCGGCGTGTAACCCTCGGGTCACCAGGTCCTGGCTGATGGTGACCACGAGGAGAGGCTTTTCCTCGATGACGGCGCCGAGCGCCACCACCCCGCTGCCCAGCCGGTCGCGGAGGCGGTCGCCCATGTCGCGCAGGGCATCGACGTTCGGCGCCTGCACCTGCGAGGCCAACACCTGCACGCCATTCACGGTCGTCGCCGCGCTGAGCAGGGTGTCGACGCTGGAGGCGGCCAGTTGGCCCTGGAGGTCCTCGATGGTGCGGCGCTGCTCGCGGAGCGTGTCTGCTGCCGCGGCGGCCCGTTCGACTTCCTCGCCGGGCCGGGCGCCGAGGTGCTCACCGATCTGGTCGAGGTCGTCGAACCGCCGGTGCACGAGGGACAGGGCCCCGCGCCCGGTGACGGCCTCGATGCGCCGCAGGCCCGAGCCGATGCTCGCCTCGGCCGTGATGAGGAACAGCCCGATCTGGCCGGTGGCGTGCAGGTGCGTGCCCCCGCACAGCTCGGCGCTGATCCCCTCCACGCTGACCACGCGCACCCGGTCGCCGTAGCGCTCGCCAAAGAGCGCCACGACGCCCTGCTGCAGGGCCTCCTCGTAGGTGGTCTCGCGGACCGTGACCGGCGCGTTGGCGCGGATCTCGGCGTTTACGATCTCCTCCACCTGCCGCAGTTCCTCTGGAGAGAGGGCGGCCAGGTGGCCAAAGTCAAAGCGCAGCCGCTCGGGCGCCACCAGCGAGCCGGACTGGGCGGCGTGCTCGCCGAGCACCTGGCGCAGGGCCCGGTGCAGCAGGTGGGTGGCCGTGTGGTTGCGGGCGATATCCAGGCGCCGCTCGACGTCCACGGCGGCCCGGACGGCGTCTCCCCGACGCACGACGCCCTCGGCCACCCGGCCCCGGTGGGCGATGATGTCCACCACCGGGTGGTAGGCGTCCGTCACGGCGATGCGGAGCCCGTCGCCGGTGATCTCGCCGGTGTCGCCCACCTGGCCGCCGGCCTCGCCGTAGAATGGCGTGGCCTCGAGCACCACCTCGACCTCGTCGCCGGCTGAGGCGCTTTCCAGGGGCTCGCCATCGCGCAGCAGGGCGACCACCCGCGATTCGGCCTCGTAGGTCTCATAGCCGAGGAACCGGGTGGAGGGCAGGTCCAGGAGGCGGTAGGCCTCCTCGGCGCCCGTGGTGCCAAAGCGCTGGGCGCTGCGGGCCCGCTCCCGCTGGGCGGCCATCGCCCGGCGAAAGCCCTCCTCGTCGACGCGCAGGCCCGCCTCCTCGGC
>JAAZBQ010000590.1 GCA_012513725.1 Chloroflexota bacterium | reverse complement strand
GCCTGGTAGCGGCATCTAGCAGGGGTGTGGTCGTGTGCCTGTTGGCGCACACCAGTCTGCTAGCGCACGTCTTGGGCCGAACGGTGGCCGATGTAGGGCCTACCGCCCGGGTCAAGTTTCTGAGCAGCGAAGCGAAGGATCTCCCACTCATATAAACTCGAGGCTATGTGTGCCGGAGATCCTTCGCTTCGCTCAGGATGACGGACGTGTAGGCGTATCACTTGAACTGCTACATAGTGGCCCCGTTATGATAAAGACCCTGTCCGTGCCATCTGCTACTCTGTGGCATCGGTGGTAGATGTCCGGCGGAGCATCAGGAGGGTGATCTCGGGCCGAGCGTTGATCCGCACGTTCACGAGGTTGGAGCCCACCCCGCGATTGGTGTACACCGGACTGGCGGGGGCCTCGGCCCAGCCGCCGACGTATTTCTGCCCCATCACCGAGGGCAGCACGGGCGCCCCGATGATCGGAAGCCGCACCTGCCCGCCATGGGTGTGCCCGCAGAGGGCCAGGTCCAGGCGCACGGCCTCGGGGTCCAGGCACTCGTTGAAATCGGGGTTGTGCACCAGCAGGATGCGCGGGTCGCCGGGGGGCAGACCATCGAGGAGACTCTCCAGGCGCGCCACCCGCACGACCCACCGGGCGCACAGGTCGTCGATGTGGAGCAACCGGCCGCTCCAGCCGGAATCGGCCCCATCCTCGATCCCGACGAGCCACAGGCACGCCCCAGCCACCTCGACGCATGCCGCCTCGTGGCGCAGCACCGTGATGCCGCCCTGCCGGAGGTCTCCGGCCACCCGGTCGGCGCCCTTGGCGACGTCGTGGTTGCCCAGGATGGCATACACTCCGTGCGGCGCCCGGAGCGCCGCGAGATCCTCCCGCAGGAGCGGGCCATCGCGGCGGGGGTCCTTGAGATAGTCGCCGGTCAACACGATGAGGTCCGGCGCCAGGTCGTTCACCCGCTCGACGAGGAGGCGGATCGACTCGCGGTCATCGAGACCGGCGTGCGTATCGCTGAGTTGGGCGATGGTGAGCCCATCCAGCGGCTCGGGGAGGTTGGCCACCTCCAGCACCGGCCTGGTCACCTCGATCCAGTGGGGCTCGATGCGCAGGGCGTACCATCCCCCCAGCGCTCCACCCCCCAACGCCCCGAGGCCCAACAGCGCCCCGAGGAACTGCCGCCGGGTGATTCCGCCCCGAGATCCCGTACCTGCCATCGCTATGCCTCCGCCATCGCTTGTCCCGCCATCTCGTGGGACGCCCCCGGCGCCCGCATCGTTCCGCTTCTTGCCACTCGCCCGCCGCGCTACTAAGATGGGGCCCTAACCACGAGCCAGGAGGAAGCGGCATGCGAAACGGCTACGGCCACATGATGATCGATCACATGGTGGAGAGGATCCGCCAGATGCGGGCCGAGCGCGCCGAGAGGCTGAGCGCCCTGCGCACCCCGGCCGACGCGGCCGCCTACCAGGAGCACGCCCTGGCGGCCATCGCGGAGGCCTTTCGCCCGCGCCCGGACACGACCTCCCTGAACGCCCGGATCACCGGCATCATCGACCGCCCCCAGTATACCATCGAAAAGGTGCTCTTTGAGGCGCGCCCCGGCAGCCTGGTGACGGCCAACCTCTACCTGCCCAAGGGCCTCGACGGCCCGGCCCCCTGCGTCCTCGGCACCTGCGGCCACAGCGCCGAGGGCAAGGCCGCGCCGCTCTACCAGGCCTTTGCCCAGCGGCTGGCCGTCTCGGGGTTCGTCACCCTCATCTTCGACCCCGTGAACCAGGGCGAGCGTGACCAGTACGCCCT
>JAAZBQ010000589.1 GCA_012513725.1 Chloroflexota bacterium | reverse complement strand
GCGGGCACGTCAAAGACCAGCATCCCCACCGCGAGCACCGCCAGCACCTGCACCGTCACCACCACCACGTAGGCCAGCATCTTGCCGGCGATGATCGCCCAGCGCGTGAGCGGCGAGGCCAGCAACCGGCGCAGGGTGCCCTGATCCCGCTCGGTCAGGATGGCGCCCGACAGGGTGCCGACGATGAAAAAGGCAAACATCACCGCATACGACGGGAACGAGTAGGCATAGGCGCTCTGGGGGCTGCGCGACGGAATGCCCTCCACCTCTTCCACCGTCACGCTGATCAGCGGGTTCTCGGCGATCTCCTGGAGCCGCGCCAGCGCGGCGTCGGTGACGGCGCCCTGGAGCGCGGCGCGGGCCGCAGGGTCCAGCCCATCGGTGGCCGGCGAGGAGTCCATCACCGTGCGGATGCCGTGTTGCACCTCGCCCCGCAGGACGACCGGCGCCACGACGTCGCGGGCGATGCCGGTGACGATCCCGCCGTACTGCTGCTGGGCGGGATCCACCACCACGCGCACTGTGGCGTGTTCATGGGCGTTCACCCGCTCCGAGAACCCCGCGGGGATGACGATGGCGGCCAGCGCCTCGCCATCGCCGACGACGCGGTCGGCCTCGTCGGCGGAGCGGGTGTCGTCGATCCGGAGGGCGTCGATGCCCTGGAGGGTCTCGACGATCTGGGCGCCATAGGCGCCGTCGTCCTCGTTCACCAGCAGGATGGAGATGCCCGGCGACCCGCCAAACGCCGAGCCGATGACGGTCGCGAACATCAGGGGCATCAGGAACAGCACGGCCAGCTGGCCGCGATCTCGCAGCAGGACGCGGATCTCGTTGCGGGCCACCGCCAGCGCCTGGTGCATCACGTTAGCCCCCTCATGCATAGCGGAACCGCCACACGCCGACCGCGGTAAAGACGGCGGCAAAGACGCCCAACGCCAGCATCTCGGGCAGCACGCCCGACAGGGTCTGGCCGCGGACGATGAGATCCTGGTAGGCCCGGATGGCCCAGTAGTGCGGCACGATGCGGCCCAACGTGTCGAGGAGACCCCCGAGGAGGAACGGCGGGAAGAGGCAGCCCCCCAGGGCGCCGGCCGTCCAGAGCACCAGCGCGCCGAGCCCGCCGATCTGGCCCTCCGTGCGGGCGACCGCGGCAATCAGCACGCCCAAGCCGGTCGAGCACACCACCATCAGGAGCGTCACCAGGGCGAGCGCCAGCGGATCCTGCCCCAGGCCCAGGCGCTCCATCCCCAGGAGCGGGAGCAGGACGAGGCTGGCGGCCAGGATGGCGCCCACCTGCAGCAGGCAGGTGGCAGCGTTCCCCAGCATCTTGCCGATCAGCAGCGTGCTCCGCGCCATGGGGGCCGCGAGGAGGCGCCGAAAGGAGCCATCCCGCTTTTCCCGGTAGATCGACTGCGCCGTGGCCTGCGCGGTAAGGAACACAAAGATGATGGTATAGCCGGGCACGTTCTGTTGCGCGGCGGTCGGGGTCAGCGCCGCGGCGCCGACGTGGGCGGGGGTCACCTGCTCTACGGAGATCAGGGGATCGGTCTGCGCCCGGGTGTACTGGGCCTCCACCTGCTCGGCGATGCGCTCCGGGGCAAAGATGGGCTGCTCGCCCGGAGCCGCGGCCATGGCGGCCTCCGCCCCCTGGAAGCCGGCGGCCATCTGGGTCGTGAGGGACATCCCGCTCGCCACACCGCCCGCCGCCCGGGCCAGCGTCTCTGTGGTGGTGGCGTTCGCGTCGGGGTGGGCGAGCAGGCGCAGCGAGGTAGCCTGGCCGGCGGCAAGACGCTCGCCAAAGCCGGTCGGGATCACCAGCACGTTGCGGAGGGATCCATCCCGGAGGCCCGCAATCGCGCCCGTCTCGTCGATTCGTTCCACCCGCACCCCACCGGCGTCGCCGAGCGACGCGACGTATTCCCGGGCGGTCGCGCTGCCATCCCGATCGACGACGGGCAGGAGCAGGGCGCTATCGGCGTTCGGGCCCATCCAGCCCTGCATGGCGCCCGTCAAGACCACGATAAAGATCATGGGCAGGAGGAACGTGGTGAGCAGGCCGCTGCGGTCGCTCAGGAGGATGCGGATATCTTTGATGGCGATGTGTACGGCGTTCACCGCTGCTCCCTACCCCCGAGGGTCCTCCTCGCCTCCCACAACCAGACAAGCGTTAGGCGCACGGTGTGACCACGTTCCCTGGAGCAACTCCAGGGCGCCCCTCGCCCAATACCCCAAGCCGCTCTTCCAACCCCATAGCCCCCAACACCCCGTCATCCTGAGGTCCGCCGAAGGACCTCCGGGGTGCTCCACCCTGACCTCCCTCCCGAGCAAGAGCCTTCGCCGCACATCAGCCGTAAGCTCATGTGCGGAGGAGATCCTTCGGTCGGCAGACCTCCCTGCTCAGAAACTTGACCCGGGCGGTAGGCCCTACATCGGCCACCGTTCGGCCCAAGACGTGCGCTAGCAGACTGGTGTGCGCCAACAGGCACACGACCACACCCCTGCTAGATGCCGCTACCAGGC
>JAAZBQ010000588.1 GCA_012513725.1 Chloroflexota bacterium | reverse complement strand
TCCAGGGCGTTGGCCAGCAGCCAGTCGGCAAACAGCGCATCGCCGTCGGCCTCGGCGATGCCCAGCGACCGCAACGCCTCCGTCACCCCGGCCAGGCCGTTGCGGGGCTCGGCCGTGAGCGCCCGGATCGCCTCGGGGCCGTAGCGATCGTAGAGGTAGCGGACAAACAGGTACGAGGCGCCATAGTGTAGCGCCGTGTCGCGGCCGGCCGGCCAGTCGGTCAGCTGCAGGTCGGGCGCTTGACCCAGGGCCCGGAGGCGCGCGTCCGGGCTGCCATAGCCGGCCAGGTCCTCGGCGAGTTGCGAGAGGCCCTCGTTCAGCCAGGCGTCCTCGTTGCCGTCCTGGTGCCAGTGGATCATGTGCTGGTACTCGTGGGCCAGGACCGACTCGTACGCCGCCGTCCCCGGGGAGAGCGCGGCGACGTTCATGACGAACATCTCCCGCTCGTTGGAATAGGGATGAGCCGCGCGGGCGTACTGGTTGGCGGCGGAAAAGTAGCCGGCCGCGCCCGAGAACCGGGCGTTCAGCACCACCAGGCGAGGGTTCCCATCGATCCCCGGGCGCCACTCGTCGCCGAAATGCCGCCGGTTGGAGGGGATGATGCGCTCCTCGAGGGCCTCCGCGGCCCGCCGGAGGTCGGCCTCCTCGACGGCCACGCCCTCCTCCAGCCACATCTCAACGTTCGGGGTGCGCAGGCGGAGCGTCGCGGTGATCTCCCGGGCGGCGCCGCCATCCAGGCCGCTGAGCCAAAAGCGCTCGGTCGCACCGAGCGCAGGGGCGGGATCGTCGACGCGAAGGACGCGGGGCACCGGGGTGCCGCCCAGGGCCAGGTCGCGGGCCAGGGCGGCGTCATCGCGCAGGGGGAGTTCGGCGGCCCGCAGCGTCTGTGCCAGGGCGACCGCGGGCCCGGCGGCACGCGGCGTGGCCGGCGCCTCGGGGAGGCCGCCGGCCACGCAAGAAGCCAGCGCGAACGCGACCCCCAGGAGGAGGGCCCACCCCGCCCCACGCCAGGGACGCGACCGCCGCAGGAAGGCCATCTAGGTCTTGGTGATCTCCAGGGTGCCGCCGCAGTTCGGGCACTTGCGGAGGGCGGAGCGCACCGGCAGTTCGGTGCCGCAGTAGGGGCAGGTCTTTTCTGCCAGGGAGGGCATCAACCCGCTGAACACGTACACCGCGCGCTGCTCGCGGTCCTCGCGGACGGCGGTGCCCTCGGAGACCAGGTCCGCCATGACGTCCTGGGCCAGGTCCTCGGAGATGCGGTACTCGGCGCGCAGCTGGGCGACCGTCAGTTCGCCCCCCAGCCGGCGGGCCAGCCCCACGGCGCCCGTCTTGAGGACGTCGGGGCTGATGTCCGTCAGCCGGCGCAGCCGGCGGATGCCGTAGATCAAGAACGCCACGCCGATGGCCAGGAGCACCAGGCCCACCAGGAGCCGCGAGGGCACCCCGGTAGCCGCGGCGATGAGAAAGATCAACCCCAACACGATAAAGGGGATGGACAGCAGGGCGAGCAGGATGGCACCTATTCTATTCATCGATTGCTCCACGTTCCTTTCATCGTGCCCCAGTGGCGAGGCCTAGTTCCAGGCCGCCGTCGCGCGGTTCAGTTCCTCGCCCATCGTCTCAAACAGCGCCTGGATATTCCCGTCGGAGAGCCGGGTGCGGTTGTAAGAGTCCAGCAGCGCGCTCACCTCGTCTGGCTGCCGGGCATAGCGAGATTGGTCCTGGAACCGGGCGCGGACGGAGTCAAAAATGCCCAGCAGTTCGTGGACCAGCGGCGGGATGCGCACCGGCACGTTGCGCAGGTTGTAGCGCCGCTGTTCGCGGACCACACTGGCTACGCTGGAGCCGAACTTTTCCAGCCCGGTGGCCACGCCGCGAGTCCGACCGAGGAACTCGGCGGAGACCTCCAGCGCCCGCTCGTACGACGCACGCACCGCGTTGCGGCGGGCCAGATCGGCCAGCTGCTCGCCAAACTCACCGGGCACCTCGGGGGGCTCGGCGAGCTCCTCCAGAACGCGCTGGTACGTGGCCTCCAGGGCCAGCGTGTCGAAATTGTCCCGCAGGTGGTCGCGGCGGGTTTGCGCCTCGGCCGTCTCCACCTGAACCTGTTGCCACTCTTCCCGGAGCGCGGACTGCTTGTCGCCCGCCTCCTTGACCCGGTCCAGCCACTCTTGGCGCAAGAGCCGCAGCTTGGCCATGTGCTCCTGCTGCTGGCGTTTGGCCTCTTGTTGTTGCTTCTTCAGGCGGCGGATCTCGCCCCAGTGGCTCAGGGGATTCCAGGACTCGCCGCGCAGGGCCTCCTCCCGTTCAAAGGCTTGGGCGTACGCGTCCTGATACTCTACCACCTGGGCCTGGAGCGTCTCCTCCTGTGCGTTCAGCTGGGGGTTCGCGTGGCGCAGCACCTCGGTGTGCTCTTGGGCGGCAGCCAGGAGCTCGTCGGACTGGGCCTTGCCCTCAGCGATCTGGCGCTCCAGATCGGCCAACTCGTCGCGCTGTCGCTGGCGCTCCTCCGCTTCCACTCGGTCGATGAGGGCAGCGAAATCCGGTGGCATCTCCGCCCGGCGTTCTTCGAGCTGCGCATAGCAGGCGGCAAAGACCGTCTGCCAGGCCTCCATCTCCTGGGTAAAGACATCGGTCATCGCCTGGCGCACCTCGTCGGCCTCCTTGTAGCAGGATTGCGCCGAGCGATGGCTCTTTTCCAGGAAGCGGAAAAAGTCGGTGAGGGACAGGCTCCTAGGACTGCTCATGTGACTGCTTCTACCTCCGTTGCGAGTCTAGAGCCCCACGCCGCGGGTGCCAGACCAGAGTGCCTTCTTTGCCTGCCACACGAGCCCCGCCCAGGGCGGGCCGCCGGGGGCCACGCCCTGGAGCTCGTCGAACGAGCCGTGCTGGTCCCAGTATAGCGGGCAGGCGCCACAGCAGATATCCCGGATGTTGCACCGCGCGCAGACGGGCGGCAAGAACTCCTTGCGGCGCCAGTAGAGCGCCGTCCGCGAGTACCACACCTTCTCAAACGGCTCGTGGAGCAGGTCGCCGATCCCCCGGTCAAAGGACGAGCAGGGGATCAGTTGCCCGGCGGGGTTCACCGAGATCAGTCCATCCACGCAGGCGCAGGACTTGCTCCCCAGGCCGGCCTGCACGGGGTTGAACAGGCAATAGGGCACCGGCGAATACCAGATGAACTGCACCCCCCGGGCGTTGGCGTGCTCTTGTACTGCCTCGATGATGGGCCCGATCTCCGAGTAACGCAGATCGTCCTCGTCGTGGGCTAGCGCCGTGCCGGTGCGGATGACCATGTTCATGGAAAAGTACTCGGAGCCCAACTCGTCGGCGATGAAATCAACCAACTCCATCAGGTGCGCCCGGTTGCCGCCGCAGATCGTCGTGTTCGTGTGGGTGTGGATGCCCGCCGCCCGCAGGTTGCGCACGCCCTGCACCGCCCGCTCCCAGGAGCCGGGGTGCTGGGTGATCCCATCGTGCACCGCGGCGGACCCGCCCTCCAAGCTCAGCTGGGCGGAATCGAGCCCCGCCTCGGCGAGGCGCTCGGCGTACGCCGCATCCGACAGGCGGACGCCGTTGGTGATGAGGTTCACCCGCAAGCCCTTCTGCTGGCCATAGGCCACCAGCTCGGGCAGGTCCTCGCGCAGGGTCGGCTCGCCGCCGGTAAAGGACAGCGTCGGGCAGTGGGCCTCGTCATAGATGCGGTCGATGATCACCTTGACCTCGTCGGTGGTCATCTCGGGCACCTCGCTGCCCCGCCGCGGCGCATCGGCGTAGCAGAACGTACAGCGATTCTGGCAGCGGTAGGTCACCGCGATCTCGGACAGGACGGGCAGGCTGCGCTCGTGGCTGCCAAAACGCATGATCCGGGCGCTGGGCGCCGCAAAGACGTCATCCTGGAGCAGGGCCGACACGCTGATCAGGAGCTTGCGCAGGTCCTCGCGGACCCGAGCGGGTTCCGTCCCATAGCGTCCCGCGACGTCGGCCACCACCCGCTCCACGTCGGGCCCCTCGGGGTCGTTGTACAGCGCGGCCATCATCTCGGTGCCCGTCTTGTTCAGGTGATGCAGCCGGTTGGGCCGCAGGATGAGGAGACCGTCCTCGGGCCGGATGTAGATGTACTCGCGGGTCGCGTTCACCAGCTCGCTGGCCAGCGACTGCACCTCCGCAACGGTCGGTTCCGCGATGGTCATCGGTTGCCTTTCCAGGCGGCCGGCGCCCC